>NZ_JBHRUG010000018.1:0-50377 GCF_042646605.1 Litchfieldella rifensis
GGCGTGCCGGGATAGAAGGCCTTGCGCGCCAGGTGCAGCATCACCGAGGAGTCCTTGCCGATCGAGTACAGCATGACCGGGTTACGGAACTCGGCGGCCACTTCACGGATGATGTGAATCGACTCCGCTTCGAGCTGTTTCAAATGCGTTTGGCGTTCGGGGGTAATCTCAGTCATCGATCATTCCTTGAAAAAGTGATTAGCGGGAAGCTTGAAGCTGGAAGAAAAACCACTGGCTGCAACCTTAGGGTTACTTACAGCTTGAAGCTTACGGCTTAAGGCTGGCTCGAAGAGCTTTTTCCCAACGTTCATCCCGCTGGCCACAGGCGATAAACCAGGGGTTGAGTACGCTATCCTGCTGGTTGCAGCGCAGTGGCTCGAGCGTCTGGGCATTGAAGACTTCTCCACCGGCGGCCATGACGACAGCTTGTGCGGCGGCGGTATCCCATTCAGACGTGGGGGCCAGGCGCGGATAAAGGTCGGCAGCGCCTTCGGCCACCAGGCAAAGCTTGAGCGAACTGCCCATGGAAACACGCTCATGTCGAGGCAACTGAGCGCAGAAGGCCTCAAATTCGGCTGAGCCATGGGAGCGACTGCCTACGACTTTCCAAGCCGCTTGTTCAGGATCGGGCAAACCGCGCACATTGATAGGCGTAGCCTGGCCATCCTGAACCTTCCAGGCACCTTCGCCCTGTTGGCCCCACCAGGTAATACCCAGCGCTGGTGCGTGAACGATACCGAATACCGGCATATCCTTTTCGATCAGTGCCACATTCAGGGTGAACTCACCGTTTTTCTTGATGAATTCCTTGGTCCCATCCAGCGGATCGAGCAACCAATAACACCCCCAACCCTGACGCGTCTCGAATGGCACCTCACCGGATTCCTCGGAAAGGATCGGGATCCGCGGAGTGAGTTCCTCAAGCAGTGCCACCAAGGCATGATGCGAGACCATATCGGCTTCGGTCAGGGGGCTCTTGTCGGCCTTGGTTTCCACCTCGAAATCTCGCTTATAGACTTCAAGTACCTGCCAACCAGCAGCTTCCACGCCGGCCAACAGCGCCTGGCACTGTGTATGATCAGGACGATAAGCGTTGGATTGATGCATCAAGTTGCCTCCTGCGTATCGGTTTTCATCCATTTGAGTAAATTGGGCGTCGGCAGCATCCAGATTCCCAGCTTGCGCCACACGAACAACAAAGCCGTCAGATTCTGCAGCACCAGTACCAAGGCTAATGCCCAAGCGGCCCCCAAGGCACCAAACGGCGGGATCAGAACAAGGAACATCGACAGCCCCAGGGCGTTGCAACTCAGGACGATATTGCGCATCAGCTTTTCGTGGCCGGTCATATTCAATAAAAAGCCCACGGAACCAGTCGCGACATTGATCAATTGAGCCGAGGCGATGATTCTTAGCAGGTTTTCAGCCGCAATGAACTCTGCCCCGAACAGGCCCAGCACCTGCTGTGGAACCAGCAGACACAGCAGCCACATGGGGGCAGCAAGCGCCAAACCCAGTAACACCCCTCTGCGAGCAAGAGCGTCCAGTCTTATCATGTTTTGCTGGCGATAAAGAGCGGCAAAACGTGGCGGCAGAACCGCATTGATGACCAACAGGATAAAGTTGATCAGCAGTGCCGTACGCTCGGCAGCCTTGAACAAGCCGAGATCGGCATTGCTAAGTAACCAACCGGCAATCAATACACTCACCACCTGCTGCATCAACTGCGCCAGGCTCAACACGAAGAAGGCCCGCGAACTCGTGGCAAACTCCTGTTGAGTCACCGAATCGTCCGTTCCGTGAAGGTTCTGAGACTGAAGCCAGCACCAGGTCTGCCAGGCGCCCTGGACCAACACCAGCCACGCTGCCAGAGCAAAAGCCCAACCGGCATTGGCAATCCCCACCAACGGCCATAATGCGTTCAGCCCCAGTACCAAAGCGCAAGCGACCAGCGAGATGCTGCCATTTTCCAGCAAGCAGGCCGTGGCTGGCCGACGAACTCCTTTCATGAAGCCCCCCAGCACGGAGGCCAAGGTGTAGGCCGGGATGACGAGAGAAATACCCACCAGCACTCCGGGTAGCGCTTCGGCATCGAACCAGCGCCCCAAATAGCCACGCAGGAAGAAGATCGCCACCCCCGCCACTAGACTGAACAAACCAGCCTTGTATAGCGCCCAACGCAGATAGATCGTGATGACCCGGGCCTGATGATCCTGCCCCACATAGCGCATCAAGGCATTGTTCATGCCATAGCGCGCCAGAATCCCCGCCCCCATGTAAAGGCTCTGCGCCAAGGCGAACACGCCAACCCCTGCCGGGCCATACAGGCGGCCCAGAACCACTGCCAGCAACAGCCCACCCAAAGCGGCAATACCGCGGGCAATGAAGGTACGCACCAAGGAGATCACCAGCTCGCCTTTCAGGCGTTTGGCCAATTGCATCGATAGCTCCGGAAATGGGCCATGAATAACCGCCGCTCAATGGATGGCACTGCCAGGGGAGGTTGTCGAGACCTTACCCTCAGAATGGCCAGACCATGGGAATCAACGCCACCGCGGTACTACCCACCAGCAGGCTAAGCGGCAGGCCAATACGGAGATAGTCGACCATGCGATAACCGCCGGGGCCATAGACCATCAGATTGGTCTGATAGCCCAAGGGAGTGATGAAGCTGGCAGACGCCGCCATCATGATCGCAATGGCAAAGGGCATGGAGTTGACACCGAGCTGCTCCGCCACCGCCATGGCAACGGGGAACATCAATACCGCCGCGGCATTGTTGGTGATGAGTTCGGTGAACATCACCGTCAAGGCATAAACCAGTGCCAGCCCCAGCCAAGGGGAGACGACTCCTCCCACCAGCAAGCCAGCAATGGCCTCGGCAGCGCCCGTCTTTGTCATCGCTGCACCCAGTGCGAAGGAAGCCGCGATTACGATCAACACTTGGAGGTTGATATAGCGGCGTGCCTTGCTGGCGGTGATACTGCGGGTGATCAGCATGACGCCGGCAGCCAGGAAGGCCGCTTTGAGAATGCTCAGCACCCCGAAGGCACTAAGCGATACCATGGCACCAAGTACCATCAGTGCCAGTGGAGCTTTACTATAGTTAGGCGGAGTGGAATCGTTGAGTGCGCTAACCAGCAGGAAGTCCTTGCGGTAGCGATACTGATCGACGAAATCCTGCGCGGTTTCCAGCAACAAGGTGTCGCCAACACGCAGCTTGATATCGCCGACCTTGCCCGGCAAACGCCGCCCCTCGCGAGAGATCGACAGGATCACTGCCTGGAAGCGCGAACGAAAGCGCGACTCACGGATACTCTGGCCCAGGCCGGCGAAGTCAGGGCCTATCACCGCCTCCACCAGGCAACGGCGGTGATGCGCGATGTCCAACTTGTGCACGTCGCCATTGGCCGGTTTCAAGCCATGGATCCGGCGCAGCTCGCGCGCACACTCCGGGGCCCCGATGAAGACCAGAATATCGCCGGCTTGAAGCTCGGTTTCCGGGGCAACCACGGTCAATAACCGCTCGCCACGTTGAATTTCGGTCAGGTAACCGTGGCGCAGGTGGCGAAGTCCAGCCTCCTGAATCGTCTTGCCCACCAACGGTCCTGACGACTCGACCAGCACCTCGACACAATATTCCCGTGCCTGGTCGAACTGTTCGATCACGCTATCGCGGTTGGGCAGCAGACGATCGGCGAACAGCCACAGAAAGGCACCACCCACGAGCAGCAGCGGCACCCCGACCCGGGCCAGTTCGAACATGCCCAGAGCAATGCCCGTCTGGCTTTGCAAAAGGCCATCGACCACCAGGTTGGTGCTGGTACCAATCAGGGTACAGGTACCGCCGAGAATGGCGGCGTAACTCAGAGGAAGCAGTAACTTGGAGGGAGGGAGTCGGAGCCGGTTGGCCCACTCCTGAACGGCGGGGATGAACATCGCCACTACGGTGGTATTGTTCATGAAAGCACTAAGGCCGCCGGCCGGCAACAACATGCGCAACTGGGCCCGCTGGAGGCTGTGTGGCTGGCCAAGCAGACGGTGGGCGATCCACTGCACTGCACCGGTCTCCTTGAGGCCGGCAGCGACTACGTAGAGAGTGGCGATGGTCATCACACCGGGATTGGCAAAACCCTGCAAGGCCTCTCCAGGGGTCAGCACACCGGCGATGACCAAAGCCGTCAGCGCCGCCATCAACACCACGTCCGGCGCGATGCGTGTCAGCACCAGACCAGCGAGTACCGCCACTACGACGGTTATGGAGAAGTAAGCATCCCAGTCCATTGGGGGCCTATAGGTTGATTGAAGATCGGATAGAGCAGTCGCGGCTACTCACCCGCGCTGCATCGTCTTGTCACAGTCGAAGATATGCTTTTCGGCAGGCGTGCCAGACCAACCCGATTCTCTAGCGCTCTAGGGCGCCTATACCAGGGCTGGAAGAGAAAAGTACCGATCCAGGCGCTTTTTCTCCCATCCTCTTTCTTTCATCTTCTTTCTTTTTATCTTTCTTCTTTCATCTTCCTTCTATTTATTTATACGAATAACTGTAATAGCCGTAGCCATAACTGGTTGCGGCCTTGTGCTCCATGGCATTGAGTATGCAACCTTTCACTTCCACGCCGGCATTTTCCAGGCGGCGCTGGGCAACGCTGATTTCCTTGGGCGGATTGAGCTGGAAGCGGGCTATCATCAGGGTGGTTCCGACCTGTTTGCCAACGATGGCGGCATCGGTTACCGCAAGAATCGGGGGAGTATCGGCGATGATCAGGTCGTAGTCCGGGCTGACCTCATCCAGCAGGCGGGTAAAACTTTCCCGCATCAGTAGTTCCGAGGGGTTGGGCGGGGCCATACCACGCGACATATAGTGCAGCCCCTCGATTTCACTGGTCCGAATGGCGCCTTCCCGATCGATCGTGCCAGACAACAGCTCGGAAAGACCATACTCGGACTTGCCACCAAAGGCCGTATGGACATGGCCCTTGCGCATATCAGCGTCGATCACCAGCACCTTCTGCCCCCCCTGGGCACACACCGCCGCCAGATTGACAGAGATGAAACTTTTGCCGATGCCCGGGCTGGGACCAGTGATCATCAGACGGTTGTCACTGGTTTCCAGCATCGCGAAGTGCAGACTGGTACGCAGGCCCCGCAGGGCCTCGATGGCGGTATCGGAAGGACTGAAATGCGCCAGCACCCCACTGGCGACGCTCCGCGCCGAAACATCACGGCGACGCTTGACCCGCTTGACCAGTTTCTGCTGGTCCTCGGAAAGCGGGACCGTGGCATACACCGGGATGCCAAGTTCCTCAAGCTGCTCGGGGCTTTCCACACCGCGATTGAAGGCAGCACGCAGCAACACCCCCCCCACTGCCAGCAACACTCCCAGCAACGTTGCCACCGACACGATCAGCGGGTTATTGGGAGCGACCGGGGCAGGGAGAATATCAGCCTCGTCGAGGATACGAACGTTACCGACGGTACTGGCCTGGGCAATCTCCATTTCCTGCACTTTGTTGAGCAACTGGACGTAGATTTCCTGATTGACCTCAACATCACGTCTCAGCCGCAGAATCTCCTGCTGAGTCTCCGGCAGAGAACCGATGCGCTCATTGAGCTCATTGCGCTCGCGTTCCAGTTGCCCTTTCTTTTCCAGCAACGCGGCATAAGTCGGGTGGCCCGGTGTAAAGCGCTGGGCAATATCCGATTCGGCGAATTCCAGCTCATTGAGCCTTCCTTCCAGATCGACCAGCCGCTCCAGCACTGACTCGGTTTCCAACGTCATATCGACACTTTCCTGCTTAGTGCGATAGCGGTTGAAGCGATCCTCCGCTGCCCGCAATTCGCCGCGGACCTTGGGCACCTGCTGATCAAGAAATTCCAAGCTTTTGCGCGCTTCCTCCGACTGACGGCGCACATTCTGCGATAGATAGATATCGGCAATGGTATTGAGGGTGACCTTGAGCGCTTGGGAGTCGGGGCCAGTCAACGACCAGTTCAGGATGCCTGTCTCCGAGCCCTGCTCACTGATCGCTAGCGCTCGACGTAGTTTGATAAAGGCCTGCATACGGTTCTTGCGGGTGACCGAGAATTGCGCACCTGGTGCCGCTGACAGCGACTCGAGGCGCAATGCCACGGCGCCGTCCAGGAAACTCTCCAGTTCGCCGACACGACCTTCCCCCAGCCGTTCCCCATCAAGGAACAGAGCATAGCGCTGTTCATCCAGTGCCTCGAGGATGAAGGATTCTCCGCGGTAGTCATCAATGACTGGCATCTCACTGACCTCGAGACTCTCCCCGGCCCAGGTACTGGCCCATCCCGCCGCGAAGCCGGGGCGCTCGACCCCACTGCGCACCAGGAAGTCGCCGATCAGTGGCAGCCGTTGGGGCTCGACTACGATGTCCAGGTTGAGCAGGTCCACCGTTTGGCCCAACACCATGCGTGAGCGAATGATCTCGATTTCGGCCTGCGACGGTGGTTCGCCCCCCAGCAGGGTGCTCACATCCTCGAGCGGATTCACCGAAGGTGACTCCTCCTCGACCTGCACCAGTGCCTCGGCGTGATAGATCGGCGTGGCCAGCAGCGTATAAATCACGCCTATGGTGGTAAATATCGCAGTGATCATTACGATCAACCACTTATGGTCCATTAGCAGACCGATCAGACGGCCCACATCGATTTGGTCCTCAGCGGGTTGTGAGGCAGGCGTTTGCGACATACGAGTACCTAAAGAAAATAGGAAAGAGGTCGATATCCGACTCCGTGGAAATGTATTCAGGCCCGATGCGTTTTTGTGTAGCGAGCAGCCGGCACACTCGAGTCACACTCTCGATTAGCGGCTCGATGACTAGGTTAGGCGTTGCCGACCTATCGCAGTTTCTGCGCCCACGCGACGGCGGCTTGGGTCAGCAATTGATGCACGTGGGCAAAGACCTCGGGACTCTTGCGGTAGGGATCGGGGATTTCCATTCCTCGACGCTGCTCTCCTTCCAGCCAACGGCCGTATAACATGGTCTTACCCATGGCGGCTGGAGATAGCTCACCAATGGCTCGTCGCTGGCCTTCGCTCATCACCAGGATCAGATCGGCATCTTGCAACATTTCCGGAGTGACTTGCCGTGCTCGGTGAGCACCAAGCTCTAGGCCATCGGCTTCACCCAAGCGGGAAGCATGGGGATCGACGCCCCGCCCAACGAGGGCGCCAAGGCCAGCCGACTCCACTCGCTTGGCAGGACAAAGCCGTTTGAGCAAGGCCTCCCCAACCGGGCTGCGACAGACATTGCCAGTGCATACCACCAGGATGTGATCAAACATGGTGCTTACCGACCATTCAAATCATTAGCCGCATCAGTTGCGTAACCAGGCAAGCGAGCCGACGGCAGCAGCAGGCTGATCACGCGATTCCAGCGTGCCAGCGGAGCCGTGGTGACATAGACCACATCCTGGGGCTGCAGCAGGAAGTCGTTACCCAGCGTCAAGGCTGCGGCATTTCTGATGTCCAATTGGTAGACGGTAGCCAGCTTGCCGCTATCCGGGCTCTGACCGCGAATCACGAAGATTCCCGAGGGCTCGGCGCTCTCCTCCAGAAGCCCACCGGCGCGACCCAAGGCATCCGTCAATGAGACGGGCTCGTTACCCAGCGTAATGTTGCCCGGGCTGAGAACCTGCCCCATGACCGATACGATCCGGTCTTCCGCAGTCGGCACATGCAGCACATCACCGTCCTGAAGCAAGCGGTTCTGGCTTTGATCCCCTTCTCTCATCAAAGCATACAGCGACACTGACGTTTCGACACCATCGCGGGTCAAGATGACGTCATTCCAGTTGGCATGCTCCTCGGCCCCCCCCGCTTGGCTTATCGCATCCGCGATGGTCATGGGCACGTTGGTGATCGGCAAGGAGCCAGGCTCGGCAACGGCACCATTCACATACACCTTCTTGGAGTAGAAGGCCGCCACATCGACATCGACCTGCGGTTTGGCAATCACAGACGTTAGCCTCTGGGTCAAATCATGGCGAATCTCTTCGAGTGTCTTGCCGGCAACGTCGACCTTTCCGATGTAGGGATAAAAGATGCTGCCATCGCTGCGCACTCGATTGCCCGCCTCCTCGGCACTACGCTCGCCACCGGCGGGAATGGTCAATTCAGGATGGTCATAAACGGTGATGGTGAGCACATCCCCGGGGCCGACCAAATACTCATATGCATCAATCTGTTGCCGAAGCTCGGGCGGCATGCCCGTAGCTGCATCATCCTTTTCTAGCATTTCACGGTAAGAGGCCACCAGGCCTGGGGTTATAGGCTCGATATCGACCAGATCATCGATGGGAGCGCTATCGGTCTTGTAGTCGATATGACTACCGGGCGCCAAGGCGCAACCAGTCAACGTGCTGGCAGCCAGTATGGCAACGGGCAACCAGCGGCGACGGAGTCGTAGGGTCATTGGCACATCCATGCTGAAAAAGTCCGGGCACGCTACCGCCCCAGGGTGTTACGGCTCAATCCCTGAGGCCCAATCAACGATTTGTTATTTGCCTTTATCTCAGCCAATGGGTGGGGGTATCGCTTCCAAAACCCCACCTGCAAGCACGATAAACAACAAACTGCCTGTCCGTGGCTCCTTCCTGCCGATACGGACGGGCACTCCTTCTCCGCCTTCCAGTAGCGAATCAATTGCCCTCTGTATTAATTCCTTCAGGCGAGGCAGATTAGTTTTGCCATACCTTACACGGAAACCTGTACCAATCAAGATATGACATGCTCACTTTTGCTAGCATCTGTTACATGATTATGACGCCGCGATTTTCGGTGTCTCCAAACAGAAACATCCATACCTTCTGGAAGGCAATTCACGCCACTCACTCGACATGAAAAACAAAAACATTTTATATATCAATAGATTGAAATGAAAAAGACAAAGAAAACCACAGACCAATTTCCCACTACTCAAGTACCATTCACGATATTTCGCGACTACGACTGTTGCCATATGGCAACATGGAAATTGAGTCACATCTTCTCTAAATGGTCATGAAATTCTCATACCACATTCCTGAGTCCCATCTCGTCGAACCGACCATTATGCAGTTCATCCAGCTCGCCATCCCCTCTCATTTGTATATATCACAGTACGAAAAACCCCACATGCTGCGATGCAATAAAAAACAAATGGAAAAACTAATATAACGAATAACTACATTTCTTAATAATCTTATACAGATTTCACTGGAAAGCTAATCTAGAGATTATTCGCTGGAGATTGAAGAACAGGAATGGCCGCATCTTCCCTATCACTGGCATCTTTTCAACGATGATGACTAGGCATCGGCAGCCATGGCGTCTCGCTGGTACCGCCATTGATACCAGCAGAGACACCATTGACGCCTTCAAGAACGAGGTGAAAGCCACTTTGAGACGAAGGGAGGACGGAATCGGGATCGAGGAGCAGCCAAGCGTTGCTTGTGCACTGCGACATTCTCGACGATACTGCCTCACGCATTTGGCAGTCTCACCGCCTGGCATCCGGTCATTTACTCGAATTCCATGGATGCGACCGCCTCAAACTGATCCATCATAACGGCATGATAATAAAGATGTTTTTTCATATCGTCGCTGGCTTTTCATTCCATGAAATGTACCGATTCCTACTTGGTGACCGAGAACAATCTCAACCATTTCTGGCGTATTCAGCAGCACAATTGATAGCAGCGACACGACTACCAATACTCACTAAAAATTAACAATCAGATAACGCTTTAGTCTTGGCACGCCAACAATCATGTCCATTATGATCGTTGCTGGCGTCTTGTATCTTTTTTCCTTGGCGTTCGGCAAATTTGGTGTAATTAGAAAATCCACTGAGGGAGGGATAGTCCAATGAAGAAGATTCTAGCTTCTGTTGGAATTGCTTCGATGCTGCTGTCACCACTGGCAATGGCCCAGTCGGCGACAGGTGTCGCAGCATCAGGCGGCGCTGCTGGCGGTACCGCGGCTACTATTGCCACAGGACCACTGACCGGTACCGCCTTGGCCGGGGCGATCGCCGCCGGCATCGGTGTTGGGGCTGGTACCGGCACTGGTACCGGTACTGGCACCACTGGTACTACCGCCAACTGATGCTGTTTGGCAAACCAAATCGACAAGGCCGCCAATTGGCGGTCTTGTCGTGCCTGACCTGGTCGTTGGCCGGATGCTCCACGCATGGCATTGGCAGCGCCCCTATGGCCCCCGAGCTATTCGCCCTGTTACCTGGCCAAGGTGAAGAACTCAGCGCTCACGCCGAAGCCCTACCTTATGCCTCATTGACAGCAGGCATGAATGGCAATGAGGCACTGCTGGTCATGGCCTACCAGGTAGGCCCGGACACGCTGTGGCAGGCACAAGACCGCGCCACCTTGCAACTGCGCCAAGGTTTTCCCTATAGCACGGCTGGCTTCAATGCCGAATTGTTGAGCCTGACCTACCCATCGAGCGAGCAGTGGGAAGCTAGCGACAGCGGCCATCCCGTCAGCAGCCATTGGCGTGATGCCGACGGTAACGAACACTATCTGTCAGGCCAGGTCAGCCGCCGTTGTGAAGCAGCTCGGCCGCAAGAGCTCCCCCTGGCGACTCTCGAGCTGCAGCGCTGTGAAGAGCGGGTGGAATGGTCCAACGGTGACAACAGCCGCAATATCACCTGGCGCGCCCCAAATGACCAACGCCTGTGGGCGGGTGATGTTGAAGCCTGGCCAGGGGCCTCCCGCCTCGAATGGCAAGTCGCTCGACCGTGGTGGTAGATGGCAACCCAGACAAGAGTACGACTTCGTGGAAATGATACCGAGCAGGACGCTCTTCCCCATCCCTTGTGCCAAATTCACCAAGTGGTTGCCTTGTTTGTGCGCCCTGGTGCTCTCCAGCCCACTGGTCGCCGAGACGTCCACGCCCCAGCAAGACGTCCCTACCCTGCTGGATGCCTGGCTATCGATGGAGACGCTTCCCGAAGGTCAGGCCTTCTACCTGCGCAGCGCTGATATCGATGTCTTGGAATGGCAAGCCCTCCGCTTGCAAAAGGAACTGGCCGACCAGATCGATCGCCAGACTCAGGCTGGCGCAACCGATCTCGCCGAAGGTCTGGCCCAATGGCAAAGGCAACTTGTGGAGCCTGCCACTCTGCGCACGCCGGTACGTGCCGACCTGGTCTTGCTGACCGCCAATCCACGACTTGCGCCACGGCTATCATCGCTGGATTCTTATGGCGCCTGTCGTATCCCCGACTGGCTCGAGATCTGGAATTTCAGGGGAGTGACACGACTCGACTGGCAACCTGGCAGCCGCCTGATCGAAACCCTCGAGCGTATGCCACGTGACGCCTACCGCAGTGCCGATGACGCCAAGGTCATCACTCCCAGTGGCACTACGCACACCCAAGGCATCGCCGCCTGGAACGAAGAAGATATCCCGCTGACACCTGGCAGTCGCATCATTATCGAGCTTTCCCCCGACAACCCCTCGATGCGCTGGATCAACGACCACCTGCCCGCTTACCTGGCAGCCCGAATGCCCGGCAACGACTGCACTCTTTACACTCCGGATCAGAATATTGCGCATGACGATGTCCACTAAGCGTCGCCCCTTCGCACTGTTCCCAACACCAGCGCCACGTTCAGCGGCATTTCCCGGCTTGTTGCTGACCAGCTTACTGCTGGCCCCCATACAGGCCCAGGCAAATGGTTTCATGCAAGAACAAAGCGATTTCGGCGGGGTGGGCCTGATGCAAACCCCCACGGCACGCATGGCGCCCGCGGGGCAGTTTTCGCTCTCCTATAGTCGTACCGCCCCGTATCGCCGCTATAACGTAAGCCTCCAGCCCTTCGACTGGCTGGAAGCCGGTTTTCGCTATATCCAGATCGAAGATCGTCGTTTCGGCAAAGCCGCACCAGGCCATAACTATCTCGATAAAGGCATGGACGCCAAATTCCGCCTATGGAAGGAAAGCCGCTACCTGCCACAAGTGGCCCTTGGACTGCGCGACGCCGGTGGTACCTCACTGTTCGGCAGCGAGTTCCTGGTCGCCAGCAAGCGCTGGCGCGACTTCGATTTCAGCCTGGGGTTAGGCTGGGGCTATCTCGGGACGCGTGGAGACTTCGACAATCCCTTATCGTTCGTAGCTGACAGATTCGAGAATCGTCCCAGACAAGGAGGCATAGAGGAAACCGGGGAATTTGGACTGAATCAACTGTTTCGCGGTCCCGTCGGCGTGTTCGGCGGGGTCGAATATCAGACCGCGTGGGAACCGTTGACCCTGCAGTTCGAATACGAAGGCAACGACTATGCTGACGAGCCCGCCGATTCGCCGCAGGAGCAGGATTCACCCTTCAATTTCGGCGCCCGTTATCAACTGAGCAATAGCTTCTCCCTCGGGTTAGGGTGGCAACGCGGCAATACCGCCATGGCCAGCATCAGCTTCAGTACCAATCTCGCGGGGCTAAGCCAGATCAAACGCGACCCGGCCCCCGTGGAACTCCAATCGGCCCCCAGTGGGCATACCGATGACTGGCAAGCTGCCAGTCGCGAACTTCAAGCCAATGCTGGCGTACGCGTGTCACGCATCATCGAGCGGGGCGATACCCTACTGGTCGAAGGCGAGCCCACGCGCTTCCGTTCGATGCCCCAGACCACCGGTCGCGCCAACCGTATCCTGCACAATTACACCGATGACGACATCGAGACGTTCCGCTATCGCTGGCAGGCAGCGGGTATGTCGCTACGCGAAGACGTACAACCGCGCGAAAAGTTCGTTACCGCCGCTCAGTCCGCGGAAGACGGAAACGACTACCGTTACAGCCTTTATTCCCAAGCGGACACCCAACGCGATGGCGAGATGTTATACGAAGAACCCCTGGATCGCTTTCGCTACAGCATAGGGCCAGGGCTGGACCAGAACTTCGGCGGACCGGACGGCTATCTGTATCGACTCTTCCTGCAAGCCAATGCCGAGTACCACACCGACCGCAACGGCTGGCTCTCCAGCACCTTGACCTGGACCTTTGAAGACAATCTCGACCGATACAACTATATCGCCTCTTCCGACCTGCCGCGGGTACGGACTCACGTCGGCGATTACCTGAACGAAGCCGACCTGGGGCTGATCAACCTGCAGTACACTCGCACCGCCAAGCTCGGCGACGACTGGTATGCCATGGGTTACGGCGGCCTGCTGGAAATGATGTACGCCGGCGTCGGTGTCGAAGTGCTCTACCGTCCCTTCAACAGCCCCGTTGCCTTGGGAGCCGACCTCAACTACGTGCGGCAGCGCGAGTTCGATCAGCGTTTCGACTTACGCGACTACAGCACCTGGACCGGCCACCTCACTGCCTACCTGGATACCGGTCTCCAGGACGTGCTGGCCAAAGTCAGCGTCGGTCGCTACCTGGCCAAGGATATCGGCACCACCATCGACCTCTCGCGGGAGTTCGACTCCGGCGTACGGATGGGCGCCTGGGCCACCTTCACCGATGCCGGCGACGACTACGGTGAAGGCAGCTTCGACAAAGGAGTGTATCTGTCACTGCCCGTCGACGCCTTCTTCACCACCTCGAGCCGGGATCGGATGCAACTGAACTGGCAACCCTTGACCCGCGACGGTGGCGCCAAATTGCAACGCCGCTACCAGCTCTACGATCTCACTGGAGAGCGGCAAATGGGCCACTATTGGGACAAGACCGGCGATGCCTGGAAGTGAAGATACTGCGGACGCTTACGCATGACGGTCATACGGCGTAGCGAGCGACATCCAGCCCCTGCGGATCGATTTCCGGGCGACGGCCGGCCATCAGGTCGGCCAGCAGGTGGCCGCTGCCACAGCTCATGGTCCAGCCCAAGGTGCCATGGCCGGTATTGAGCCACAGGTTGTCGTAGCGGGTCGCGCCGATGATCGGTGTGGAATCCGGCGTCATCGGGCGCAGGCCGGTCCAGAACTCGGCCTGTTCCACATCGCCGCCTTCCGGAAACACATCGCGCACCACCATGCTGATGGTCGCCCGGCGCTTTTCCAGCAAGCTCAAGTCGTAGGACGCCAGTTCCGCGGTTCCCCCCACGCGGATACGATCATCGAAGCGAGAGATCGCCACCTTGAAGGTCTCATCCATCACCGTGGACTGAGGCGCACCGCCATCGTCGATCACCGGGACGGTCAAGCTGTAGCCCTTGACCGGGTAGATCGGCAGACGGATACCCAGGTCCTTGACCAGGAACTTGGAGAAGCTGCCCATGCAGACCACAAAGGCATCGGCATGGAACTCACCTTCACTGGTAATCACGGATTCAATGCGGCCGCTGCTGCGCTGGAGACGCTGGATTTCGACGTCGAAACGGAAATTCACGCCCAGGCGGTCACGACAATAGTCGGCCAGGCGATTGGTGAACAAGTGGCAATCGCCGGTCTGGTCGTCGGGGAGGTGAAGACCGCCGACAAACTTGCCGGGAACACGGGCTAAAGCCGGTTCGACGTCCTTGATCTCATCGGCGTTCAAGAGCTTGTGGCGCACACCACACTGCTCGAGGACTTTCATGTCCTTGCCTACCGCCGCTACTTGGCCCTCGTTGCGGAACAGTTGCAGCAAACCACGCTGGCGGTCCTCATAGCGGATCCCGGTTTCTTCACGCAAGGCATTGATACAGGCGCGGCTGTATTCCGCCACGCGCACCATGCGTTCCTTGTTGATGGCATAACGCTCGGCGGTACAGTTGCCGAACATCTGCATCATGAAGCGCGCCATGATGGGATCCATCCGGGGCTGGATCTTCAGCGGTGCATGCTCCTGGAACATCCACTTGACGGCCTTCTGAGGAATGCCCGGCGCCGCCCAGGGCGAGGAAAAGCCGAAGGACACCTGACCGGCATTACCGTAGCTGGTCTCCAGAGCCGGCCCCGACTGCCGATCGACGACGGTGACCTCATGCCCCTGGCGGGCCAGATAATACGCACTGGTGACCCCTACCACACCACTGCCGAGAACCAGAACCTTCATTGCCCATCCCCTCTTGTCGATTTGCTGGCGGGAATTCGCGACTCGCGTCGAAGCCGAAAACCGGTCGCAAGTATAGAGGGAGATAGACAGGAAATTATTCCAAATAAACTCTCTATTATAAACTTTTATTTTAAATTTTAACCATTTATTGTTTTTTTATATTGTTTAATAAAATATTTTAGGTGTTTTCCACTACCCAAAACTCTCACCTCGCAATTGGCGTCGCCAAGGGCTATCGAATTTAACCTGAATACTTGTCGGTCACCGCCACCAGGCCACCCAACAACTTCTGGGTATCGGTCGCACTCATCGGCTTGAAATGATAGTAACCCTGCACCAGGTCACAGCCCAGTTCACGCACCAGCTCGAGTTGCTCCTCGTTTTCCACGCCCTCGGCGACCACCTCGAGCCCCAGGCGATGACCGATGAAAACCGTCGCCGCCATGATGGCCTGGTCGCTGGGATTGGAGGGGGCGTCACGAACGAAGCTACGATCGATCTTGAGTGCCGTAACGGGGAACTGTTTCAGATAACTCAATGAAGAATAGCCAGTGCCGAAGTCATCGATGGCGATCTTCATGCCTCGGTGATAGAGCCGTCGCAACGTATCGAGAACCTGATCATCGGCCTCGATCAGCACGTTCTCGGTCAGCTCGATCCCGATGTCTCGCGGCGAGAGCTCATACTCTTCCATACAGGCCTCAAGCCGCTTGAAAGTCTCGACCTGAGTGACCTGTTTACCCGAGAAATTGATATCGATGCGGTAGTCGCCGAGCCCCATGGCCTTCCATTGCGCCTTCTGTCGGCAAGCTTCACACAGCACCCAGTCACCGAGTCGGTGAATCAGGTTGGAACGCTCGGCCACGGCAATGAACTCACCCGGAGATACCGCTCCCCCTTCTTTCGGAAACCAGCGCAGCAATGCCTCGAGGTTCTCGATGCGCCCGCTGCCGGCAGCCACCTGGGGCTGGTAATAAAGCGCCAGCTCACCGTCACGCAAGGCATTCTGCAAGCGTTCGGCCAATTGGTGCTGATGAATCAGTTCGTCGTGAATCTGCCGATTGAAGAACCAGTAACGATTGGGACCGGAGAGTTTGGCTCGATTCTTGGCGACGTCGGCATTATGGATCAGCTCACGGGCGGTGCTACCGTTGTCGGGATACAGACTCACGCCGATACTGGCCGTGACATGCAGTTCCCGTTGCCCCAGTACGAAGGGTTGACCAAAGGTGTCGATGACCTTGTCTATCAACTGCATCACATCATAGTCGGCCTTGAGATGGGGAAACGCCATGACGAACTCATCGCTGCCAAAACGCGACAGCAGGTCGGAACTACGCTGGCAACGGCGTAGCCGCTTGGCAACCAGGGACAGCAAGGCATCGCCCTGTTCATAGCCTTGGGCATCGTTGATCTCGGCGAAACGATCGAGATCGACGAAAACCACTGCCAGGAAGCGGTTTTGGTCATGACATTCCCCCAGTAGCACCTCGACATCGGCTTCGAAAGTCTGGCGATTGGGAAGATGGGTCAGGCTATCGAAGCGAGTCACGAAATCCAGATCGCGCCGTGCCTGTTTCTGGTCCGAGAGGTCGACGTCGACACAGAACATCAAAGGGTCTTCGGTGTGCTCGCCCAACATGACGTGATGCGAGAATACCGAGACGGGAGCTCCGCTCTTGTGCTTGAGCTCAAGCTCGCTGGCGGGAATCTCGATCCCGTGCTCCACCCAGGCTCGATGACCCGCAATCACACCATCGCGCATGTCGTCGGGGATGATCAGGTCTTCCAGGAGAGAGCCCTGCACTTCTTCCGGCAGATAACCATAGAGTCGCGTACTGGCCTCGTTCCAGTATATGACGCGGCGTTCGCGATCGTAGCCCTGCACGGCAACTTTGGGCAGACTTTCCAGAAGCGCTCGGAAGCGTTGCTCACTCTCGCTGTGACGACGCTGCGCCGCCTGTAACTCATCGGTGACTAGCGGCGCTCTCACGACGTTCCGACATTGCCGCCAGGCCAGCCACACCGTTGACGCGGAAACGATCACACCCCCACTGGCCAGCACTGCACCCCACGATGACAGACTGGTGATCAGCAACACGACCATCAGGGCGGCGACCATGACCGACATGGCAAGCAGCCAAGCAGCGTGCTTATCGTACCGCCCGTTGGACATGGCTCTCTCTCATTGGCTTCTTCGTCTGCGCCGCTTCCAACCGGCCATCCATTCGTGAAGCAATCTTACACATAAGCGCCTCGCAACCCTAGACATCGCTGCCAACGACTGTGGGCTGCCGTTTCAGTCTCCCCTGGCGTGACGTCCTCCCCGCTCTCCTTACCCACACCACCTTTCCGGCTCCCAGCTCCATGCGTAGCCACTGCGTATAACCTTACTGCTTTTTCTGTAGCCGCTTCTACAACATAGCGCCTTTCATGACTCCATACTCAATATGAAAAAAAGATACCTTTCATTGACATTTCTTTTCATTGCTTTTCATTCTTTCTACTGTTGCTCCCGCAACGACATCTTCAGTCGTTCTGCTGAAGGTGAATCTAAGAGGAAATCGCAATGAAACATGAAAGTCTCAAGCACGGCTATGACCTGTCCAGCATGACCTTCGACAGTAGCCACGGCTACTGGCCCGCCAGTGTGCATAACGAGCTGGCGCAGTACGAGTGGAGCCTGGCGGACATCAGTCATCGCATCGACCTGAATGCCTGGCAGGGCTTTCTCGCCGACCTGCCACGCGACCCCTATGTCAGCCGGCGCTGGAAGCGCATGTCGTGGCTCAATCTCACCGACAGTGATGACGTGCAGATAATGGGCGAATGCCCAATGGCACAGGGTGGGATGTTCAACGATGCCGAAAGCATGGCGGACAAGCTACGGTATTATCCCGGCCTGGATCCGGCTTTCGTCGAGCGCAGCGATGTGAAGGCGTTCGTTCGCGCCTGGGCCAAGCTATGGGGAATCGGCCCGCGCGAACCGATCCTGATGCAGATCACCGGTATCCGCGGCAAGGGGCAGTTCGATCCGCTGCAAGGTCAGGGCATTCATGCCGACGGCTGCAAGTATCTCAGCATCCTGGTGCTCAACCGCGAGAACGTCAGCGGTGCCACCAGCCGCCTGTATGCCGACAAGGCAGGTACTCAGCCCCTGGATGAACGGGTTCTGAATCCAGGCGAAATCCTGCACATTCGCGATGACCGCCTCTTCCACTCGGCCGACGCCATGGCACAGGAAGATCCGAGTCTCCCCGTCGAGCGTTTCATCATCATCATCAACAGTTGCTTCGTGGATGGTTTCCAGAACCGTATGCTACGCCGTCACTTCCCCGACGCCGTACTCAACGACGTGTTCTGAAAGGGCAGCCCAGACTTGATGCGCGATGATCGACCAAGCCGGTCAGCGAGATGCTGACCGGCTTTTTCATGCAAAAACGCTCCCGGGGGCGGTCCCGGGAGCGGCCGGTGACGATTGCCGATCCTACTGGCGGATTCCTTCGAACGTCAGGTCCATCTCGACCTCTCTCATCACCGGGGGAAAATCGCTCATGTCGATGTCAAAGTCGGCCAGCGACAAGGTCGTGGTGCCTTCGAAGCCCTCACGATAATTGCCCCAGGGATCGTCACCACCCCCCACGTGATTGACGTCGATGGTGATGGAGCGGGTCTGACCGTGCAGCGTCAGGTCACCTTCGAGCTGGCCTTCCCCCTCACCGGTGCTGGTGAACCCGGTGGAACGGAATGTCGCTTCGGGATACCGCCCCGCATCCAGGAAGTCGTCGCTGAGAATATGCTTGTCACGCTCGGCATGATTGCTGTCGAGGCTGGTCACGTCGATATCCACATTGACGCTGGATGCCTCGGGGTCATCCGGGTCGTAGCTGAACTCGCCACTGAAGTCCCGGAAGGTCCCCAGAATGTAGGAATAGCCCAGGTGGTTGATCTTGAACTGGATGAAGGCATGCTGGCCCTCGGTATCGATCACGTAGTCGGCAGCCTGGGCCTGGGTGATCGGGACCAGCACGGCAGTGGTCAGGGCAGCAAGCAAGGTCTTCTTCAACATACGAGCGTCTCTTTGCGGTTTGAATCGATAGAGTGGGTTGAACCGACATGACGCCATCGCCGCTAGCGGCGATGGCTGAAGCGGGGTGACAACATGCGCAGCAGGGTGTCGTGGCGATCGATCAGGTGATGCTTGAGAGCCGCCAGGGCGTGACCGGCGGCGAGAATCATCAGGGCCAGGGCGCTGTACCAGTGCACCGTGCCTGCCAAGGATGCTTGATTGGGAAGATCATGGACCAGTGCCGGCACGTCGAACCAGCCGAAGACGCTGACACCACGGCCATCGGCCGTGGAAATCAGATAACCACTGAGCAGTGCTGTCAGCAGGAGCACGTAAAGCCCGGCATGGCCGAGGTGGGCGGCGAGGCGCTCCACACGACGCCCGGGGACCCGAGGCGTGGGCTGGAAGACATACCACGACATGCGCAGCAGCGTGCCCCCCAGCAGCAGCATGCCCAGCGACCGATGCCACCAAGGGGCAAGATTATACCAGCTGTCGTAATAGCCGAGCCCGGTCATCCACCAGCCCAGCACGAACAGCCCGACGATAGAGAAAGCGCTTATCCAGTGAAGTAGGATGCTGACCAGTCCCCAACCTTGTCGCGTATTGCGCCACATTGCTCGGTATCCTTTCCAGATGCGCGATACATATCGAGTATCGATCGTTGTCGAGCATACTCATTCCATGATGACGATACAGCCAGGAAATGGTGAAAGCATCATTCACGCTGAAGAAACAATGCCTCGCATTGCTGATCAGCGAGCTCCGTCAATGAATCACGCCGTCTTCAGCAACTTGAGCAACGACTCGGCCACCGGCGCACTGGATGCCGGGTTCTGACCGGTGATCAGCAGGCCGTCGCGGACCTGGAACGGCGCGAAATCCTGCTGGCTGCGCACATAGTGTGCGCCCTTCGCCTTCAGGGCGTCCTCGAGCAGGTGCGGCACCACCTCCGTCAAGCCCACGGCCGCTTCTTCACTATTGGCAAAGCCGGTGACCTCGCGTCCCTTGACCAGTGGGGCGCCCATCTCGTCACGGGCGTTAAGCAATACCGTGGGAGCGTGACAGACGGCAGCAACCGGTTTGTCGGCCGCGATGAATGCCTCGACCAGGCGCACGGAATCGGCATTGTCGGTCAGATCCCACAAGGGGCCATGCCCGCCGGGATAGAAGACGGCATCGAAGCCTTCGGCATCGACATCGATATCGCTGAGTTTGACGGTGTTGGCGAGCTGTGCCTTGGCATCCTCATCGGCCTCGAAGCGGTGGGTAGCGTCGGTCATGGCATCCGGCTGGGTGGAGTTGGGGTCCACCGGCGGCTGACCACCCTGGGGCGAGGCCAGGATGACCTCCGCTCCGGCATCCAGGAACACGTAGTAAGGTGCGGCGAACTCCTCGAGCCAGAAACCCGTCTTGTGACCCGTATCGCCCATGGCGTCATGCGAGGTCAGGACCATCAGGATCTTCATCGTCACGCTCCTTGCAAAAGAAATGTCAGCCAACTCTGAGATGACGGCACCCAGGGAAGGTTCAAGGGGAACTGAGGAATTCTATCCTGAAACGCACGACGCCCCGGCGGTGCGGGGCGTCGTGCAACGATGGCGAGAGAAGACTCAGCGCAGCGCATCGAGGCCGCGGGCCAGGTCTTCCTTGAGGTCATCGAGGTCCTCGAGCCCCACCGCCACGCGGACCAGGCCCTCGGCGATTCCCGCCGAAGCCTTCTGCTCTTCGGACAGCCGCCCGTGGGTGGTGGTCCCCGGGTGGGTGATGGTGGTTTTCACGTCCCCCAGATTACCGGTGATCGACATGATGCGGGTGGCATCGATCACCGACCAGGCGGCTTCGCGACCGCCTTCGACCTCGAACCCGAGTACCGCCCCGTAGGCTTTTTGCTGGCGAGAAGCCAGGGCATGCTGCGGATGGTTTTCCAGGCCGCAGTAATGCACGCGCGCTACCGCCGGATGCGCCTGTAGCCACTCGGCCATGGCCTGGGCGTTAGCACATTGGGCCTTCATGCGCAGGCTCAGGGTCTCCAGGCCCTTGAGAAAGATCCAGGCATTGAAGGGGCTCATGCATGGGCCGCAAGTACGTATTACGCCGAACAGCTCCTCGAGTTCCTTGTCGGGTCCGACCACGGCCCCGCCGATGGCGCGGCCCTGACCGTCCAGGTACTTGGTCGCCGAATGGATCACCAGGTCGGCTCCCAGTTCCAGTGGGCGCTGCAGTGCCGGCGTCAGGAAGCAGTTGTCGATGGCCAGCCAGGCATCGTGGCGGTGGGCGATCTCGGCCAGCGCGGCGATATCCACCACCTCGGAAAGCGGGTTGGACGGCGTTTCGGCGAACAGCAGCCGGGTCCGCGGCGTGATCGCGGCCTCCCAGGCCTCGAGATTCGAAAGCTCGACATAACGGGTGGTAATGCCGAATTTGCCCAGATACTTGTCGAACAGGCTCACGGTCGAGCCGAACAACGAGCGCGAGGCAACGATCTCGTCGCCGGCCGAGAGCAGCGCCAGGGCGGTGGAGAGAATTGCCGCCATCCCGGAACTGGTGGCCACGCAGCGCTCGCCGCCCTCCATCACCGCCAGGCGACGCTCGAAGTTGCGCACCGTGGGATTGGTGAAACGCGAGTAGATATTGCCCGGTTCCTCGCCACTGAACTTGCGCGCCGCTTCCGCGGCACTGCCGTAGACGAAACTCGAGGTCGGGAAGATCGGCTCGCCGTGCTCCTGCTCGTGGGTACGTGCGTGACCGGCGCGAATGGACTGGGTCGCCAGGGCCCACTCCCGGGTCGGGTCGTCCCGGTCGTGTTCATGTTGATGGGAATCGTCGTGCATGGTCGCCCCCGCTCAGTCGAGATCATCATCCTGATTGTGCATGCCGACCAACGCGTGGTCACCCACATTCTGCTGCTTGGCGGCGTCATTGCGCGACGCCTCGAGATCCGCCAGATAGGCATCGTCGATGTCGCCGGTGATGTAGCGGCCATCGAATACCGAGCAGTCGAAATGCTCGAGCGTCGGATTGACGGCACGGCAGGCAGCCTTCAGGTCTTCGAGGTCCTGATAGAAGATGCGATCGGCGCCGATCAGTTCGCCGACCTCGGTCTCGCTACGGCCATGGGCGATCAGCTCGTTGGCGGCCGGCATGTCGATGCCGTAGACGTTGGGATAGCGGACCGGCGGTGCCGCCGAGGCGAAATAGACCTTGTTGGCCCCGGCCTCGCGGGCCATCTGGATGATCTGCTTGCAGGTGGTACCGCGCACGATGGAGTCGTCGACCAGCAGCACGTTCTTGCCCTGGAACTCGATATCGATGGCGTTGAGCTTCTGGCGCACCGACTTCTTGCGCTGGGTCTGGCCGGGCATGATGAAGGTCCGCCCGATATAGCGGTTCTTCATGAACCCTTCGCGATAGGTCACCCCCAGGTGCTGGGCCAGCTCCAGGGCCGAGGTGCGCGAGGTATCGGGGATCGGGATCACCACGTCGATATCGTGCTCCGGCCACTCGTGGAGAATCCGATCGCCCAGTTTGCGGCCCATCTGCATGCGGGTACCGTAGACATAGGCGCCATCGAGGATCGAGTCCGGGCGCGCCAGGTAGACATGCTCGAAGATGCAGGGGGCGAGCAACGGCTTGTCGGCACACTGTTGAGTGTGGATATTGCCGTCCATGTCGACGAATACCGCTTCGCCGGGTGCCAGGTCACGGTGCAGTTCGAAGCCACCGACGTCGAGGGCCACCGATTCGGAGGCGATCATCACATCCTGCTTGCCGTCCTCACTGCGAGAGCCGAAGACCACCGGACGAATACCGTTGGGGTCGCGGAAGGCCACCATGCCGAAACCGTTGATGATCGCCACGGCGGCATAGCCGCCGCGACAGCGGCGATGCACCCGGCGCACGGCATCGAAGATATCCTCGGGATTCAGGTGATGCCCCTGCTTGCCCAGCTCGTGGGCGAAGACATTGAGCAGCACCTCGGAGTCCGAGCTGGTGTTGATATGCCGCAGATCGGTGGAGAACAACTCCTGCTTGAGCTGATCGGAATTGGTCAGGTTGCCGTTATGGGCCAGCGAGATGCCGTACGGCGAGTTGACGTAGAACGGCTGCGACTCGGCCTCGCTCGACGAGCCCGCGGTGGGATAGCGCACGTGGCCGATCCCCACCTTGCCTTTCAGTCGTGCCATGTGGCGGGTGTGGAACACGTCGCGAACCAGCCCGTTGCTCTTGCGCAACAGGAAGCGCCCCTCGTGCCATGTCATCATCCCGGCGGCATCCTGCCCTCGGTGCTGGAGGACTGTCAGGGCGTCATACAGCGCCTGGTTGACCGCCTGGTTGGCCATGAGGCCCACGATACCGCACATTCCGCCTTACCTCGCTTGCAATGAAATCTTGCTGCCGACACAGGCCGGTAGCGTAATCGATTAGGGAGTGTCCGTTTCCTCTCCGCCGATATCCGGCAACGGGATGTCGCGCCACTCACTGGAGCGTTCCGGATCGCGTCGCTCCCACGTTTCCACCTGGCTGACCGCCCAATCGCGCAGTTGCTCGAACGTCGGCCGCAACTCGGCATCCTGCCAGGCCTGGAGCTGCGACAAGGGGGTCAGCGAGATCAGGATCGTCGCCAGCACCAGAATCGCCGCGCCACGCAGGGCCCCGAACAGGGTCCCGGCCACGCGATTGAAAAAGCCCATGCCGACCCACTCCACGGCGGCATGCACCAGACGGATCACGATACCGCACAACATGATCACCACGAAGATGACCAGCACGAACGCCAGCACCAGCCGCCCGTCGGGATTGTCGATCAGGCCACTGAACATGTCGGCCACCGGCTCGGCGAAGATACGCGCCGCCAACAGGGCGACGATCCACGCCGCCAACCCCAACCCCTCACGTATCAGACCACGCGTAAAGCCAGCCATCATCGACATGGCCAGCACCGCGAGGAAGAGCCAGTCGAGCCAGGTCAGACTCATTCGGCCGCCCTCACTCGCACCAGCAGCCCCTGAATATTGGCTCGCTCCTTGAGTTCGGTGCGCGCACGCTCCCCCGCTTCCGAACTGTCATAGGGGCCGACATAGACACTGGTGAGACCGCCTTCACGCTCGCGTCGATAGGCGCTGAAACCCTGCTCGTTGAGCTGGGCTTCCAGCCGCTCGGCGTTGCCCGGCTTACCGAAGCTGCCGGCCTGGACGGCCCACTCCCCGGCGGGGCTCGCCGGGGTCGTCGACTCGGCCGCATCGCTGCGTTCCTCGGCGGCACGCGCCAATTCGGCGATGGGGTCGGCAGGCTTGGGCTTCACCTCTGCGGGAGCGCTGGCGTCGGAAGACGGCTTCGGTTCGACGGGGGGCACCTGCACCACCTGTGCCGGCTCCTCTTCCGACTGTTCCTCCTTCGCCCTATTGTTCCGTATGTCATCCCGGGCCTCGGGTTCGCCCAGCGGTTGTGGTTCGCGGATGTTGCCCAAGGTCGATGGCGGCTCGGGGTCGGGGACGGGCACCCGTTCGACATCGATGGGTTGCTCGATGGTCAATACCGGCTCGGGACGCTCTTCTCGCGGCGCCGGTTCATCGAACAGCATCGGCACGAAAATCACCGCGAGCGCGATGATGATCACCGCCCCACTGAGCCGCTCACGCATTCCGTATTTCATTGTGCTCCCTCCTCGCCGACCGCGATTCCCACCAGGCCAGTACCTCGGCCACGGTGAAGAACGACCCACACACCAGGACCTCATCGTCATCGCCGAGCTCGGCTGCCAGCCAGGCCGCCCCGGCCGCGGGCGAGACCGCCTGGTGCAGGACCGGCTGCCCCACCGCTTCGAGCGTTCCGGCCAAGGCCGCCGCACTGCGTGCACGCTCACCGGAGAGGCCCACGCTCACCCAGGCATCGACGACCTCGGAAAGCGCATCGATCACTCCCTCGGCATCCTTGTCGGCCAACATGCCCAGCAAGCCGATACGTCGACCACGGCAAGGACGCTCGGCCAAGCGTGTGGCCAGGTACGCCGCCGCATGAGGATTATGGCCTACGTCCAGGCACCAGTTGCCCAACCACTGCATGCGTCCCGGCAATTGCACCTCTTTCAGTGCCTGTCGGCAATGGGTCCCTTCAAGGGCCACTCCCGCCAACGCTAAAGCCTGCAGCGCCGTTGCTGCATTATCCAACGGCAGACCGGGGTCGGGGAGCCCCGTAAGCCGAATGCGGCGTCCACTGTCATTTCGCCCCGTCCATTCCCAGGCGTCGGCTGCCCCTTGGCGTGAGAAATGCTCACCCAACGCATGCACTCGGGCACCCAGTTCGTCGGCCACGCCCCGCACGCTGGCCGGCAAGGACGGACTCCCTAGCACGGCCGGGCATCCGGCACGCAGGATGCCTGCCTTCTCGCGGCCAATGCCTTCCAGTTCGGACCCCAGAAAGGCCGCATGGTCCTGGGCGACGGTCGTCACCACGCCCACATCGGCATCGAGGATATTCACCGCATCCAGGCGTCCGCCGAGCCCCACCTCGAGAAGCGCAAGATCCGGTCGCCGCTGGGCAATGCTCCATAGTGCCGCCAACGTGCCGGCCTCGAAATATGTCAGGCTGATCGGCTCACCGGCCAGGCGGGCCGCCTCGACACGCTCGAAGCCCTCGATCAACATGTCATCGCCGGCCTCGCGGCCATCCAGTCGCAGGCGCTCGTTGTAACGCAACAGATGTGGGGAGGTATAGGTAGCTGTCGACAGCCCATGGGCGCGTGCCAGGGCCTCCAGCATGGCGACTGTCGATCCCTTGCCATTGGTACCGGCAACGGTGATCACCCGACCGGCCAGTGGCTGCGCGAGCAACCCCAGACGCTCGCCGACCTCGGCGACACGCTCGAGTCCCAGATCGATGCTCACCGGATGCTGGCGTTCCAGACGGGTCAGCCAGTCATCCAGGGTCAGGGGCAACGTTTCCGACATCGGCGACTCGTCATCAGCGTTCTTGGCTGATGTCATCGATGATCTCGTCGCTTTGCTGTTCGGCGGCGTCGACCAGGTCGGGTTCGCGTTCTTCCGGCACGCCGGATACCGGGAAGTGGATCAGTTTGCGCAATACCCCACCCAGCCGATCGCGCATCTCGCTGCGATGCACGATCATGTCCACGGTGCCATGTTCGAGCAGGAATTCGCTGCGCTGGAAGCCTTCCGGCAGCTGTTCGCGCACCGTCTGTTCGATGACCCGCGGACCGGCGAAACCGATCAACGCATTGGGCTCGGCGACATTGAGATCGCCAAGCATCGCCAGTGACGCCGAGACGCCACCATAGACCGGGTCGGTAAGGACCGAAATATAGGGTACTCCGGCCTGCTTGAGCTTTTCGAGTGCCGCCGAGGTCTTGGCCATCTGCATCAGCGAGAAAAGCGCTTCCTGCATACGCGCCCCACCGGAAGCGGAGAAACATACCAGCGGAATGCCTTCCTCCAGCGCCAGGGTAGCGGCACGCACGAACTTCTCACCAACCACGGCCCCCATGGACCCCCCCATGAAAGTGAACTCGAAGGCCACCGCCACCACCGGCATGCCATCGAGGGTGCCGCGCATGGCGATCAGGGCGTCATTCTCATTGGTGTCCTTCTGGGCCGCCGAGAGACGATCCTTGTATTTCTTGGAATCGCGGAACTTGAGGCGATCCACGGGCTCCAGGTCGGCGGAGAGTTCTTCCCGGCCCTCGGCATCGAGGAACCAGTCGAGACGCTTGCGCGCCGTCAGACGCAGATGATGGTCACACTTGGGGCAGACGCTGTGGTGCTTCTCGAGTTCGGGAAGATAAAGCACCGCCTCGCATTTCGGGCACTTGCGCCACAGGCCGTCCGGGACGCTTGCGCGACGATCCTTGCGCTGAATGCGCCCCATCGACGGGACGATCTTGTCTAGCCAGCTCATGTCAGAAGAGTTCCGTTATGCTGTCATCGGCCCGGCATGCCCGGGCCATCGGTGAGTCGGTAGCGAAGCCTGGGGCACGGCTCAGGCATCGAGGGCCTGGCGCATCTCGCCAAGCACCTCCTTCAGGGCCGGGACGATGGACGCCGGGTCGTCGACACCGGCCGCGATGCGGCTGACCAGCGCGCTACCCACGATGACGCCATCGGCCACCTTGCCTACCGCCGCCGCCGAGGCACCATCACGAATGCCGAAGCCCACGCAGAGCGGCAGTTCGGTCATCCGGCGCAGCGGCGCCAGGTGACGATCGACCTCATCGACGTCCAGCGTCGCGGCACCGGTCACACCCTTGAGCGAAACGTAGTACAAATAGCCTTCGCCTTGGGCGGCTATTGTAACGGCCCGAGCCTCGGAGGTGGTAGGGGCCACCAGGAAGATCGATGCCAGCCCCTGGGCCTTGAGGATGGGACCGAACTGGTCGGCTTCTTCCGGCGGCATGTCGACGGTCAGCACGCCGTCGATACCGGCGCTGGTGGCCTGTTCGGCGAAGGCCTCGTAGCCCATCCGCTCGATGGGGTTGAGATAGCCCATCAGCACCACCGGTGTATCGTGGTCGGTTTCGCGGAATTCGCGAACCATGGCAAACAGGTGGCTCAGTCGGACGCCGTGCTGCAAGGCCCGCTCGCAGGCCTTCTGGATCACCGGACCATCGGCCATGGGATCGGAAAACGGCACGCCGAGTTCGATGACATCGGCACCGGCCTCGACCAGAGCATGCATGAAGCTCACGGTATGCTCGGGTGCTGGGTCGCCGGCGGTGATATAGGGGATTAGCGCCGTACGGTCCTGTTCCTTGAGCGTGGCGAAACGTTGGTCGATACGATTCATGTCTTTGTCCTGAAAGCCGGCGATTAAATGTCGATGCCGTCGAGCTTGGCGACGGTCATGATGTCCTTGTCGCCGCGCCCGGACAGGTTGACGACGAGATGCTGATCGGGACGCAGGGTCGGTGCCAGCACCTTGGCATAGGCCAGGGCATGGGCGGACTCCAGGGCCGGCATGATGCCCTCGGTACGGGTCAACTCCCGGAAGGCGTCGAGCACCTCCTTGTCATTGGCGGCCACGTAATGGACCCGCCCCACATCCTTCCACAGGGCATGCTCCGGCCCCACGCCGGGATAATCGAGTCCCGCCGAAATGGAGTGGGTGTCGGCGATCTGCCCGCCCTCGTCGGACATCAGGTAGGTACGGTTGCCATGCAATACCCCGCGTGGCGCATTGGAGCTCAGCGGCGCCGCGTGACGGCCGGTCTCGACGCCATCGCCTCCGGCCTCGACACCGTACATGGCGACATCGTCGTCCTCGACGAAGGGATAGAACAGTCCCATGGCGTTCGATCCACCGCCGACACAGGCGATCAGCGCATCGGGCAGGCGACCGATCTGTTGCAACGACTGCTGACGGGCCTCGCGCCCGGTCACGGCATTGAAATCGCGAACCAGCATCGGGTAAGGGTGCGGACCGGCCACGGTGCCGATGATGTAGAACGTATTGTCAACGTTGGTGACCCAGTCACGCAGCGCCTCGTTCATGGCATCCTTGAGGGTGCGTGATCCGGACTCGACCGGGATCACCTTGGCACCCAGCAGTTCCATGCGATAGACGTTGAGCTTCTGGCGTTCGACGTCTTCGGCCCCCATGTAGACCTCGCACTGAAGCCCCAGGCGCGCCGCCACGGTGGCGGTGGCCACGCCGTGTTGACCGGCACCGGTCTCGGCGATGACCCGTGGTTTGCCGCTCTTCTTGGCCAGCAGGGCCTGGCCGATGGTGTTGTTCACCTTGTGGGCGCCGGTGTGGTTGAGGTCTTCGCGCTTGAGCCAGATCTGCGCCCCGCCCAGCTGCCGCGACCAGCGCTCGGCATGGTACAGCGGAGAGGGACGCCCCACGTAGTGGGCCAGATCATGGTCGAATTCCGCCTGAAAATCGGGATCGTCGCGAAGACTCAGATAGGTCTTTTCGAGATCTTCCAGGGCGAAGCTCAACGTTTCCGAGACGAACCGGCCACCATAGGGGCCGAAATGGCCTCGAGCATCGGGCAGTCGGGTCAGGTCGCTGAACTTGGTCACGAAAGACACCTCATAGGGTCGCTTGAGCTTAAGTCGATTGGGTCAGGGAAACCTGGCGCAGGAACTCGTCGATCCGGGTCGCGTCCTTGATGCCGGGCGAGCGTTCGACGCCACCCGAGACATCCACCGCGAAAGGCCGCACCGCATGGATCGCCTGGGCAACATTGGCCGGGGTCAAACCTCCCGCGAGAATAACAGGTTTTGCAAGACTTGCGGGGATTCGCGACCAGTCGAAAGTCTCGCCGGTACCGCCAGGCACCCCGGGGCGATAGGCATCCAGCAGCAGCGCCCCGGCGCCCTCATAGGCCCGCGCCGCGGCATGCAGGTCGAGGCCGTCGCGCATGCGCAGGGCCTTGATCCAGGGACGAGCGAAGCCGGCGCAGAAATCCGGCGACTCCTCGCCATGGAACTGCAGCAGATCCAGATGTACGCTCACCCGTTCGATCAGGGCGGCATCCTGGTCGACGAACAGGCCGACCCGGGTGACGAACGCCGGCACCCGGGCAGAAAGCTCCGCCAGGCGCCTTTCATCCAGGGCTCGCTTGCTGCCGGGCCACAGGACGAAGCCCAAGGCATCGGCACCGGCCGCCACGGCGGCATCGATATCGACCTCACGGGTCAAGCCGCATATCTTCACTCGCGTGCGTCGGAATTGACTCGGCATTGGGCTCATTCCTGATCGGAGGGTTCTCGGGTCGCTGGCAAGGCGGCACCAGGCGGCAAGGATGGATGATGCGCATCCCCGGCCACCGGGCGTCCGCGCCGGAAGCGCACCAACGGCGAGTCGGGCAACTCACGCTCGCCGGTCCATTCGCCGAGAAAGGCCAACAGACTGGGCCCCAGGGGCTCACGCGGCAATGGGTAACACGCATCGTAGATCGAGTCGACGAAGTGTAACCCGCATCCGGGCGCCGTGACACTGGCCAGGGTACGGTCCTTCACGGCCAGCAGATCGGCGAGATAGTCGCTGTCCCGCTCGCCGCGGCCCACGTCCACCAAGGCACCGACGATGTTGCGAATCATGTGATGCAGGAAGGCGTTGGCCTGCACGTCGACCACCACCAGCGGGCCATGGCGGTGCACCTCGATGAAATGCAGGTGCCGCCAGGCGCTTTTCGACTGACACCCCGCCGCGCGAAAACTGGAGAAGTCGTGCTCGCCCACCAACACCTGGGCGGCGCGATGCATGGCGGGTACGTCCAGCGGGTCGCGGCACCAGGTGGCATTGGCCCGCTCCAGCACCGGGCGGCTGGGCTGGTTGAGGATCACGTAACGATAACGCCGGGCCAAAGCGAGGAAGCGGGCATGGAAGTCGTCGGCGACCGGTTCCACCCAACGGATGGCGATATCACGCGGCAGGTTGGCGTTGGTGCCGAACACCCAGGCCTTCTGGGAACGCCCTACCGGCGCATCGAAATGCACCACCTGGCGAGTGGCGTGCACACCGCTGTCGGTACGCCCGCTGCAATGCACCCGGACCGGCTGGCCGGCCACCTTGCCCAGCGCCTTTTCCACCTCGGCCTGCACCGAGGGAGCATGTTTCAGGCGCTGCCAGCCGCAATAGGCGCTGCCATCGTATTCCACACCCAGGGCCAGGCGGCCGGTCAGGCGTTGCGTATCGTCAAGTGGCTCGAACAGGGGCATGGGCTCAATCGAGGTTATGCTGCGCAATAAGATCCCGCGCTTCCTCCTTGAGCGGCGCATCGCCATGGGCCAGGACCTGGCGAAGCAACTCGTGCGCTTGGGTCGACTCACCCTCGTCGAGCAGTTGACGCGCCAGTACCACGAGCCGCTGCGCTGCCTCCGGGGAAGCGGCGGCGGGGCCTTTATTATCCAGATGCAACGGCTCGAATGCTACCTCCTCGACATCCCACTGCGCGTCGGGAAACGCGTCGCGCCCCTCATGCCCATTGCCGGCAGGATCTGCAGCAGCATCCTGCGCCCCGGCTTCCGGCTCTGAACTGCTGGAAAAGTCCACGCTGGGCTGCATCGGCGTTTCGCTACGCACTTCCGGTTCGGGATCCAGGGGCGGCGGTTGGTAGTCGATCACGTTCGACTTCGACGCCGGAGGCACGACCGGCGACGACTCAAAAGAAGGCATGTCTGCCGCCGCAGCGTGGGTTCTCACCTCAGGGCTCGCCGACGCTTCAGGGAAGGCTTGCGGCGTCGTGAAGACGGCCTCGCCCGCAGAGGAAGACATGTCCTGCTCGTCAGCAGGCCGGTCACGGTCAGTGCCGCCATACCGCGCCCGCAAGCGCTCGACTTCCGCCTGCAACTCGGAATCGCCGTGGCGCTCAAGGTGGCTGGCCTCGCGCAGGGCCGCCTCCCGGTCACCACACTCGGCATACACCATCAACAGCTTGAGACGCAGATCATCGCGCCCGGGCTCGGCGGCCAGGCTCGCTTCGAGTAACTCGCGCGCCTGATCGAAACGTCCATAGGCGATGAAGATGTCGGCCTCGCTGATCGCTTCGGCCTGTGGCATCGAGGCGCGTACCGGTGCGTCCTGGCCATCATGGTGGCCGCCAGGCACACGCTGCCCTCGGGCGCTGTCCCGTGATTCCCACCCCGGACCGACCACTGTCGGCGCCTCCCTGTCGTAGGGCTGGGTGAAGGTCGGATCGTCGTCTCGCTCATGACGGCGACGCCGCAGCGCCCATAGCGCCAGCAGCAAGGCAATGGCCACTCCACCCAGGGCCAGGGTGTTGTGGCGCATGCCTTGCCACAGCGCTGACCACCAGGGCTCTGCCACTGGCGCCTCCGACACCGGATCGACACCGTCGCCCAGTGCGGGAGCCCCTGTGTCACCGCCGGTGGTGGACGTCGCCAGTTGGTCGCGCAAGGCCACCAGTTCCCCGCGCAATTCGCCCATTGCCGCACGCAGGCTGTCGCGCTCTTCACGCACCGCCTGCAGCGCCTGCTGGTTGGCCAGCAACTGATCCTCCAGTTGCAACAGGCGGGCATCGATTGGCGGCGCTTCGTCGCTGCCTGTCGCTTGCGCAGTGGCGGCCGCGGCATCATCCGCGGTCGCGTCGCGCTCCGCTGCCAGGTCGGCATCGCTCAGCAGCGTCAGGCGCTGGCTCGGCTCTTGCTCGACGGTCTCCGCATTGGCATCCATGTCGGCGGACTCGGCAACTTGCGTGACAGGAACATGTGAGGTGACGGTGGGCGCCTCACCGCGCGTGGTCCAGGCATGATGATGCGCCTCAACCAGGCGATCGGCCTCCTCGCGGCTGCGGCGTTCGATGGCCGCTTGCGTCGGCACCGTCAGCACCGCCCCAGCGCGCATCTCATTGATGTTACCCGATGGGAAGGCCTCGGGGTTGGCCTCGACCAGCGCCAGCATTACCTGAGGCAGGCTGACGTGATCATTCGGGCGTACGCGACTGGCCACCCCCCACAGGGTATCGCCACTGCGTATCTCGGCCTGGTGCGCGCCGCCATCATCGCCGACCAAGGGTTCGGACCGGCGCCTATCCGGCTGGCCCTCATTCGCATTCCGGGATGCGTCTTCCACCAGCGCGGGGAGCGCCGCGTAATCGACAGGATCGAAAAGCAGTGTGATATGGCGTAGCTGCTGCCCCCCGGGCCACTCCAGAGCCAGCAACAGATCGAGATAGGGGTCACGCACGGCGCGCTCGGAACGCAGCGTCAACGTCAACCCCTGCCGCCCCTTCTCCACCGAGAACTCGATGCTGTCGGCCAACCGATTGCGCGACAGGCCGGCACGTTCAAAGGCGCGATCGTCGGCCAGTTCCACCCGCAACAAGCGCGCCTCGACACCTTGGGTGTCGGTCAAGGGAATTGTCGCTCTCAAGGGGGCATTGAGGCTCGACTGCACCTGGGCATCACCCAGCCCCAGCGCCAATGACACAGGGCTCGCGGTGGCGGACAGCGTCAGCAGCATGGCCAACGATAGTTTGCGTTTCATGGTGTTCCCTTGCAGCACCGCACGGGCAATCGATACTGCCACGGCGTCATACTCTTTTATGATAGATGTACCATACTCCACCGCCTCTTCGCCAAAGGGAAGACCATACCGGAATGTCCTAGCGAGCTCATGCTTTCAACCCGCCGATCGCCACCATCACGAGACCCGAAAAGCCGAATGCCTCCCGCAGGAGGCATTCGGCACGTCTGACGCTGATGGCGAGCCGGATCACTGCTCGCGCAGGATCCTGAGCATGCGCTTGAGCGGCTCGGCGGCCCCCCACAGCAGTTGGTCACCCACCGTGAAGGCCGACAGGTACTCGCCGCCCATGGCCAGCTTGCGCAGACGCCCCACCGGAATATCCATGGTGCCGGTCACGGCGGCCGGCGTCAGTCCAGCGAGCGTGGCTTCCTTGGTGTTGGGGATCACCTTGACCCAATCGTTGTGCCCGGCGATGCGGTCCTCGATCTCGTCGATCGGCACATCGCGCTTGAGCTTGATGGTGAAGGCCTGGCTATGCGAGCGCATGGCGCCGATGCGCACACACAGGCCATCGATGGACACGGGGTTGTCGCCGCGACCGAGAATCTTGTTGGACTCGACGCTGCCCTTCCACTCTTCCTTGCTCTGGCCATTGTCCATGGCCTTGTCGATCCATGGCAGCAAGCCGCCAGCCAACGGCGCGCCAAAGTTCTCGACCGGGAAATCGCCGCCGCGCATCGCCTGGGAGACCTTACGATCGATCTCGAGGATGGCACTCGCCGGGTCGTCCAGTTCGTGTTGCACGGAGTCGCGTAACGAGCCCATCTGGCTGAGCAGTTCGCGCATGTGCTTGGCACCCGAGCCGGAAGCGGCCTGATAGGTCATCGAGGTCATCCATTCGACCAGATCGGCCTCGAACAGCCCCCCCAGGCCCAACAGCATCAGGCTCACGGTACAGTTGCCGCCGACGAAGGTCTTGCCACCTTTCGCCAGTTGCGCCTCGATGACATGCCGATTGACCGGGTCGAGCACGATGGTCGCGTCGTCGGCCATGCGCAGAGTGCTGGCGGCATCGATCCAGTAGCCTTTCCAGCCGGACTGACGCAGTTCCCGATAGACCTTCTCGGTGTAGTCGCCACCCTGACAGGTCACGACCACATCCAGCGCCTTGAGCGCCTCGAGGTCGAAGGCATCCTTGAGCGGGGGCACGTCCACACCGATGTCGGGGCCGGGCTGACCGACCTGGGAGGTGGTGAAGAACACCGGCTCGATACCGGAGAAATCGTTGTCCTCACGCATGCGCTGCATGAGCACGGAGCCCACCATCCCACGCCAACCGATGAAACCGACTTTCAACATGTGAAGTCCTCCTGAAATTGGGTTAACCCGTCATTATACACGACGGAAGGCGGTCAGTACGGCGTCGCCCATCTCCGCCGTGGTGACCCGGCGAGTTCCCGGATAGGCGATATCCGCCGTGCGCAGGCCATCGTCGAGCACCTTGCCCACCGCGCCCTCGATGCGCGCGGCCAGCTCCGGCTGGTCGAGTGAATAACGCAGCATCATCGCCACCGACAGGATCGTCGCCAGAGGATTGGCGAGATTCTGGCCGGCGATATCCGGGGCACTGCCATGGCAAGGCTCGTACATGCCCTGTCCGCTCTCGTTGAGCGAGGCCGACGGCAGCATGCCGATGGAGCCGGTCAGCATGGCCGCAGCATCGGAGAGGATATCGCCGAACATGTTGCCGGTGACGATCACATCGAACTGCTTGGGCGCGCGCACAAGTTGCATGGCGGCGTTGTCGACGTACATGTGCGAAAGCTCGACGTCCGGATATTCCAGGGCCAGCCGCTCCATGACCTCGCGCCACAGGATGGTGACCTCGAGCACGTTGGCCTTGTCGACGCTGCATAGCTTCTTGCCGCGTTTCCGGGCCATCTCGAAAGCCACACGACCGATACGCTCGATCTCCGACTCGCTATAGACATAGGTATTGAAACCGACGCGCTCGCCATCGCGCTCCTCGATGCCACGCGGCTGGCCGAAATAGATGCCACCAGTCAGCTCGCGCACGATCATGATGTCGAGCCCCGACACCACCTCGGGCTTGAGGCTGGAAGCCTCGGCCAGTTGCGGATAGAGAATCGCCGGGCGCAGATTGCCGAACAGCCCAAGGTGTTTGCGCAGCCCCAACAGGCCCTTCTCCGGACGCTTGGTTAGATCCTCGAGCCTGTCCCACTTGGGACCACCCACAGCCCCCAGCAGGATGGCATCGGAGGCCTTGGCCCGCTCCAGGGTCGCGGTCGGCAGCGGCTCGCCATGGGCATCGTAACCGGCGCCTCCGACCAGGCCTTCCTCGATGACGATATCCAGGCCCTGCTGCTGGCAGGCTTCGAGGACCTTGACGGCCTCACGGGTAATTTCCGGGCCGATACCGTCACCCGGCAGAACGAGAATCTTGCGGCTCATGTGTCGTGGCTCTCTTCTAGCAACTCGCTATTCCGTTACGGCGAAGGCAGCCACCTGGCCGCCTTCGATGAATATGGCGCTATCCTTGCGCTTGCCCCGAGGGGCGTCCCTTCTCGTGTCCAGCATTGTGGTTATGACGCATCAACGTGCCTGGCGGAACAGCCAGGGCCTCGCCTCGCGATGCTTCTGCTCGAAGGCGCGAATCGCCGGCTCGTCCTGCAGCGTCAGGCCGATATCGTCGAGGCCGTTGAGCAGGCAGTGCTTGCGGAACCCATCGATCTCGAAGTCGAGGATCTCACCTTCCGCGGTGATCACCCGCTGATGTTCCAAGTCGACATCCAGCGTATAACCCTCGCTGGCCTCGACCGCCTTGAACAGCCGGTCCACCGTCTCTTCGTCAAGCGTGACCAGCAGAATGCCGTTCTTGAAGGCATTGTTATAGAAGATATCGGCGAAGCTCGGCGCGATGACCACGCGGAAGCCGAAGTCCTCCAGCGCCCAAGGGGCGTGCTCGCGGGAGCTGCCGCAGCCGAAGTTGCGGCGCGTGAGCAGGATGCTGGCACCCTGATAGCGCTCCTGATTGAGCACGAAATCGGGGTTCAGCGGCCGCTGGCTGGCATCCTGGCCCGGGTAACCCTCGTCGAGGTAGCGCAACACGTCGAACAGATTGACACCGAAGCCGGTGCGTTTGATCGACTTCAGAAACTGCTTGGGGATGATCAGGTCGGTATCGACGTTGGCGCGATCGAGCGGCGCCACGAGGCCCTGATGACGTTCGAATTTCTGCATGCTTCAGGCCTCCTGAGTCTGAGTGGCGTCGCCGGCAAGCTGGCGTACATCGACGAAGTGGCCGGCGATGGCGGCGGCGGCCGCCATCGCCGGGCTGACCAGGTGGGTGCGACCACCATAGCCCTGACGCCCCTCGAAGTTGCGGTTCGAGGTCGAGGCGCAGTGCTCCCCGGCACCCAGCTTGTCGGCATTCATCGCCAGGCACATGGAACAGCCCGGCTCACGCCATTCGAAACCGGCCTCGATGAAGATCTTGTCGAGCCCTTCGGCTTCGGCCTGGCGCTTCACCAGCCCGGAGCCCGGCACCACCATGGCCAGTTGAATCGACTCGGCGACCTTCTTGCCCTTGGCGACCTTGGCCGCCTCGCGCAGGTCCTCGATACGCGAGTTGGTGCACGAGCCGATGAAGATCTTGTCGAGGCGGATATCGGTGATCTTCTGCTTCGGTGCCAGCCCCATGTACTCCAGCGCCCGGATGTAGCTGCGCTTGACGGTCTCGTCCTTGGAAGCGCCAGGGTCGGGCACTTCACCGGAAATGCCGGCCACCATCTCGGGGCTGGTCCCCCACGAGACCTGCGGCTCGATCTCGGCGGCGTCGAGTTCCACCACCTTGTCGAAAACGGCATCGTCGTCGGAAACCAGACTGCGCCAGTCGGCCACAGCGGCCTCCCACTGTTCGGTGGTCGGGGCGAACGGGCGGTTGCGCAGATACTCGATGGTGGTGTCATCGACGCCGATCAGTCCTACCCGCGCGCCGGCCTCGATGGCCATGTTACACACCGTCATGCGGCCTTCCATGGACAGGTCGCGAATCGCGCTGCCGGCGAATTCGATGGCATAGCCGGTACCGCCGGCCGTGCCGATGCGGCCGATCACCGCCAGCACGATGTCCTTGGCGGTAACCCCGGTACCGAGCTTGCCTTCCACCCTGACCTGCATATTCTTCATCTTCTGCGCCAACAGGCACTGGGTCGCCAGCACATGCTCGACCTCGGAGGTGCCGATGCCATGGGCAAGCGCCGCAAAGGCGCCATGGGTGGCGGTATGCGAGTCGCCGCATACCACGGTCATGCCCGGCAGCGTGGCGCCCTGTTCGGGGCCCACCACATGCACGATGCCCTGACGCGCATCGTTGATGCGAAATTCCTCGATGCCAAAAGCTTCGCAGTTGTCGTCCAGGGTCTGCACCTGAATCAGCGACACCGGATCCTTGATACCGGCATTGCCCTCGGCACGCTCGGTCAGCGTGGTCGGCACGTTATGATCGGGCGTTGCCAGGTTGGCATCCAGACGCCACGGCTTGCGCCCCGCCAGACGCAGGCCCTCGAAGGCCTGGGGTGACGTCACTTCGTGCAGCAACTGCCGATCGATATAGATCAAGGCGGTGCCGTCGTCGCGCTCCTTGACCAGGTGCTGCGACCACAGCTTGTCATAAAGCGTCTGGCCTGCCATTTGTCTCCTCCCACGGGGCTCTTGAGGCCCTCATTGATCGTGAATCGAGCGTAAAACCTGTCACCCATAAAAGCAATTCATGTTATTTATTCTTTGAATTCCTAAATGGAATAGTATGATATCGATCGTCAGCCCTTTCCCGGAGTCGAGCCATGGATACCCAAAGCCTCCAGGCCTTTCTCGCCGTCGCCGATAGCGGCTCCTTTTCGCAGGCCGGTGAGCACCTGCATCTGACGCAACCCGCGGTGAGCAAACGCATCGCCACTCTGGAGGAGCAGATCGGGACTCGACTCTTCGACCGTATCGGCCGCCGAGTGTCCCTGACCGAAGCCGGGCATCTGCTGCTCCCCCGCGCCCGCGAGATCCTGGTGATGGTCGACGATAGCCGCCGCGCCCTGAGAAACCTGGCCGGCGATGTCGCCGGCAGCCTGACCATGGCCACCAGCCACCATATCGGCTTGCACCGTCTGCCTCCGATTCTCAAAGCTTATACCCAGAGGCACCCCGAGGTACGCATGGACATGCGCTTTCTGGATTCCGAGCAGGCCTATCAGGGAGTGCTCGATGGAGAACTGGAAATTGCCGTGGTGACGCTCGCCCCGGTGCCCGACCCGCAACTCACCGTGGTGCCGCTGTGGATCGACCGTTTGCGCTTCGTCTGCGGCCACGACCATCCGTTGGCCTCGCTCTCCCCCTTGCCGTTGTCAACGCTGTCGAACTTCGACGCGGTACTACCCGGCCATTTGACCTTCACCCGCGGCATCGTCGTCGACACCTTCGCCCGCGACGGCCTCAAGGTGAACGTCGCCCTGTCCACCAACTACCTCGAGACACTCAAGATGATGGTCGTCATTGGCCTCGGCTGGAGCGTACTGCCGGAAACCCTGATCGACGACGAGGTCAGGGTGCTGCCCATCGAACACCGCCCCATCGAGCGTCCGTTGGGCTATCTGGTGCACAAGAGTCGAACGCTGTCGAATGCCGCCCGCTCGATGCTGACCATGCTCGACGAGGTGCGCACGCCGGAAGCCAAAGCATGGCGGTGATCGACCCGGTCGCCTGCTTGTCGGGCATGGCAAGGTTGCCTAGGATGCTAACCTTTCGCTTGGAAAATTATCGCCATGTCCATCAAGGAAACGCTCAGCGCCGACGCCCCTGCCGATGACAACCCGTCGTTGCGGCACGCGGTATCGGGCATGGCGATTCTGGCCGGGCTGCTGTTGCAGATTGCACGCTTTGCCGACGCTCCTTTCCCCCCCGACCTGATCGGTTATGCCTTCTGGCTAGCCGCGATCCTGTTGTGGCGCGATCTCGATCCACGCACCCGCCTCCAGGCGGGAGGCCTGTCCGCCGTCGGCCTGACGCTGCTGATGGTCGGCCATTTCCATTACCGTGCCGACATCGACTGGTCAGGTATCCTGAATGGCAACACCTATGTGGTGGCCATGCTGGTAGGGGTGAGTTTCCTCGGCCTGATCGGCGGTCGGGAAACGCCTGGCGGCGGTCGGAGCAGCGCCGGCGCGCGAGGCGTGGTCAATACCTGGTTGAGCGTCCATCTGCTCGGTGCGATTCTCAACCTGTCGTCGGTGTTCATGGTCGGCGATCACATCAAGGCCCGCGGTGGGTTGGGCATGGCCCAGATCTTGACGCTCAACCGTGGGCTGTCGAGTGCCGCCTTCTGGTCACCGTTCTTCGCCTCGATGGGGGTGGCGATGAGCGTGGCACCGGGCATGGCCTATGGGGGGATTCTTGCCTTCGGCCTGCCACTCGCCCTGCTGTCCGGGCTGCTGACGCGATTCGAGATGCCGCGCCGCTATGCGCTTGCCGACATCCAGGGATTCTCGCTATCGCTCTCCAGCCTGCTGATGCCGGTGGCGATGGCGGCGCTGGTGATGCTGTTCCACTACGTCATCACCCCCTCGCTTTCCATTGTCAGCATCATTACCTTCCTGATCCCCAGCGTGGCGCTGCTGTTCACTCTGCCCCGCGGCCTTGCCTGGCCCGTGCGGCGTACCCTGCAACACGCTCGTACCCGACTGCCGGCCATGCGCGGCGAGGTCACGCTGTTCCTGTCTGCCGGGCTGTTCACGCTGGGGCTGTCGACCTTCACCCAGGCGGCCACGGGGAACCAGTGGGTGCTGTTCGATGAATTCGGTGTGCTGGAGGCCTCGGTCAGCTACGTGGCAATCGTTGTCAGCGCCGTCGCCGGGCTGCACCCGATCATCGGTGTCTCGGCACTGGCCTCGATGCTCGATCCCGACACCACCAATCACACCCTGCTAGGCTTCGTGTCGCTCGCCGCCTGGGCGGTGGGGGCCGCCATCGGCCCGCTGTCGGGCATCAATCTGTCCTTGCAAGGCCGCTACGGCGTCAACAGCTACCACATCATGAAGTTCAACATCCCCTACGCCCTGGCCATGTCATGCCTGGTGTTCGGCGCCATTGCCCTCCTGGATGCCACCCTGTAGGTCGTTCAGGCATCCGAGGCTCGGGAGAAATAACGATGACCACACTGGTGGCATGGCCCGATCCGGGTCACGCTTTTCAGCTCGACATGCGCGCCGCAGTGCACGCAGGCCATGCGGCCGGGGGCGGCGATCTCACCTTCGCAATAATCGGCACGGGCGGCCTCCAGATCGTCGTCAAATTGGGCCCGCTCGACAACCGAGCGATCGGCGATCGACAACAGGGACTCGGACACCTTGCGTGACAGCACGGACAGGTCGATGCCCAGCCAGCTGGCTACGCCCTTGCCGCCGGCGGCGAAATAGCGGCGCATGTCCTTGAGGTCGCGCTCGACCCAGGCACGCAACAGTGACAACTCGTCCTTGGTGAACTCCTCGAGATCGGCCTCGAACTCCACGGCCTCATCGAGGTCGCGCTGCAGGTTTTCCCATGACAGCTCCTCGGCGCCCTCCTTGAGACGCGATAGCATGCGCTCGTATCCTTTGCGCAGACGATGTTCATGTTGCTCCCTGTTTTCGCTCATGACGCTCTCCTCGATCCCCGGGCCCCTACCTGCTGGCGCCCTGCTGCGGTATGCTTAATCACCATTTAGACGCTATCTCCTCGTGCCTTCAAGGAATTCCGTACACGAACGACGAATTCCCGGCCGAGAGTGACACGCTCGATCGCCCCTTGGCGTCGCCCGCCGGCACTCAGAGCGCGCCAGGGCAGTCGCCATTCCAACGCAAGGTGCCTATTGATACCGATGGACGCACAGTACAAGCCCCACGAAACCGAACGCGACGCCCAGCAGTTCTGGGAAAAGAACCAATGCTTCAAGGCCGTGGAAGACGCCAACCGCGAGAAATTCTACTGCCTGTCGATGTTCCCCTACCCCAGCGGCAAGCTGCACATGGGGCATGTGCGCAACTACACCATCGGCGATGTGGTCACCCGCTTCCAGCGCATGCAGGGCAGGAACGTGCTGCAGCCCATGGGCTGGGACGCCTTCGGCATGCCGGCCGAGAATGCCGCCATCCAGAACCGGGTGCCACCGGCCAAATGGACCCACGAGAACATCGACTACATGCGCGCGCAGTTGAAGGCGCTGGGCTTCGCCTACGACTGGGATCGAGAATTCGCCACCTGCGACACGGATTACTACCGTTGGGAGCAGTGGTTCTTCACCAAGCTGGTGGAGAAAGGGCTGGTCTACAAGAAGATGTCCACCGTCAACTGGGACCCGGTGGACCAGACCGTACTCGCCAACGAACAGGTCATCGACGGCCGCGGCTGGCGCTCCGGTGCCTTGGTGGAACGCAAGGAAATCCCGCTTTGGTTCCTCAAGATCACCGACTATGCCGAGGAACTGCTGGCCGATCTCGACAAGGTCGACTGGCCCGAGCAGGTCAAGACCATGCAGCGCAACTGGATCGGCAAGTCGAAGGGCGTGGAGATGGCCTTCGACATCGCCGACCACAATGGCGATGCCTTCGAACCGTTGCGCGTCTACACCACGCGGCCCGACACCCTGCTGGGCGTGACCTACGTCGCCGTAGCCGCCAGTCACCCCCTGGCCCGCGTAGCCGCCGAGGACAATCCCGCACTCGGTGCCTTCCTCGAGGAGTGTGCCCGCGGCGGCACCTCCGAGGCCGAGCTCGCGACCATGGAAAAGAAGGGCATGGACACCGGCTACCGGGCCTTGCATCCCATCACTGGCCGCCAGGTACCGGTCTATGTCGCCAACTTCGTACTGATGGAATACGGTACCGGCGCAGTGATGGCGGTGCCCGGCCATGACCAGCGCGACTGGGAATTCGCCACCAAGTACGGCATTCCCATCGAGGCGGTGATCGCCGACGCTGACGGCAATGCCCCGGACCTTTCGCAGGGCGCGCATGTGGACTACGGCCCCCTGATCAACTCCGGCAACTTCGATGGGCTCGACTTCGAGGCGGCCTTCGACGCCATCGCCGCCGAACTCGAGCGACAGGGCCATGGCGAGGTCAAGATCAACTTCCGCCTGCGCGATTGGGGGGTGGCCCGCCAGCGCTACTGGGGCGCACCGATCCCGGTCAAGTATGGCCCCGAAGGCCAGACCGTGCCGCTCACCGACGACGAATTGCCGGTGGCACTGCCGCAGGAAGTCACCGTCGACGCTTCCGGCTCGCCGCTGAAGAAGATGCCCGCCTTCTACGACCTTGGCGACGGCTGGACGCGTGAGACCGACACCTTCGACACCTTCATGGAGTCGTCCTGGTACTACGCGCGCTTCTGCTGCGCCGACAACGTCGAGGCCATGCTCGACGAGCGTGCCAACTACTGGCTGCCGGTGGACCTGTACATCGGTGGCATCGAGCACGCCATCCTGCACCTGCTCTATGCGCGCTTCTTCCACAAACTGATGCGCGACTTCGGGCTGGTCGACTCCGACGAGCCGTTCCAGCGCCTGTTGACCCAGGGCATGGTGATCGCCGAAACCTTCTACCGCCCTACCCCAAACGGCGGCAAGGAGTGGTTCAACCCGGTGGACGTCGAGGTCAAGCGCGACGACAAGGGGCGTCCGATCAGCGCCACCCTGATCCGCGATGGCCAGCCGGTGGAGATGGGCGGCATCGAGAAGATGTCCAAGTCCAAGAACAACGGCGTCGACCCGCAGGCGATGATCGACCGTTTCGGTGCCGACACCGTGCGCCTGTTCATGATGTTCGCCGCCCCGCCGGAACAGTCCCTGGAGTGGTCGGACTCCGGCGTCGAGGGCGCCAACCGTTTCCTCAAGCGATTGTGGCGTCTGGTCGCCGAACATCTCGAGGCCGGCACGCCGGGAGCGCTTGACCTCGCCGCCCTGGACGGTGCCCAGCGCGAGTTGCGTCGCAAGACCCACGAAACCATCAAGAAGGCCAGCGACGATATCGGCCGGCGCACCACCTTCAATACCGCCATCGCTGCGGTGATGGAGCTGACCAACGCCTTGGGTCGCTTCGACGACACCAGCCCTCAGGGCCTGGCCATCGCCCGCGAGGCCGTGGAAGCCTGTGTGCTGTTGCTGTCCCCGATCACCCCGCATGCCTGTCATGCCCTGTGGCAAAAGCTCGGCCACTCGACACCGGCGATCGACGCCGCCTGGCCGCGTGTCGATGAAGCGGCACTGGCGCGTGACAGCGTCGAGCTGGTGGTGCAGGTCAACGGCAAGCTGCGCGCTCGCCTCGAGGTCCCGGCCGATGCCGACAAGGCCGCCGTCGAGGCGCAGGCCATGGCCGCCGAGAACGTCCAGCGGCATATCGAAGGCAAGGCAGTGCGCAAAGTGATCGTGGTGCCCGGCAAGCTGGTCAACATCGTGGTTGGTTAAGGAAAAGCATCCATGCAACGTCGCACCTTTCTGACACGCAGCCTGGCCACTCTGGTGGCCGGATCGGTGGCATCGAGCCTGAGCGGCTGTGGCTTTCGCCTGCGCGGCCTCGACACGCCGATGCTGGCTCTCGACGCCCTGGCCCTGGACGCCGCCGCCAGCGACCTGACCCCGGTGGTTCGCGAGGCCTTGGAGAGCGCCGGCACGCGTATCGATGACCAGGCCCCGCTGCGGCTCAACCTCGGCCACGAGCAATTCCACGAAGCGGCGCTGACCCATGGCGACGCCGGCAGCCAGGACGTCGAGTTACGGCTTACCGCGCCATTCTCCGTGCAGCGGCGTGCGAGTGACGCCTATCTGCTCGATCAACAGCAACTCGATGTCGTTACCACCATCACTGTCAGCAGTGACGACCTGTTGGCCCAGGATGACATCCGGGCCGAGGCTCGTGAACAGTTGCGTCGAGATGCCGCGCGACAACTGCTCGAGCGGCTGCGTCCCCTGGCCGAACAATGAGCCTGCGATGAAGGTCTTTCCCGACAAACTCCCCGACGCCCTGGCCAAGAGCCTGCCCCCGGTGGTGATCGTTGCCGGCGACGAACCCCTGATCCATATGGAAGCCTGCGATGTCGTGCGCACCAGGGCCCGCGAACAGGGCATCGAGGAACGCGAGGTGCTGCATGTGGAAAACGGCTTCCCGTGGGGACGCCTGCTGGAGTCCGCCGCCAGCCTGTCGCTGTTTGCCTCACGCAAGCTGATCGAACTGCGTCTGGGCAGCCAGGCCCCCGGCCAGGAAGGCGGCAAGGCACTGGATGCCTATGCCGAACGGATCCAGGGTAGCGACAACGTGCTACTGATCTCGTCCGCCAAGCTCGACCGCAAGCAGCAGCAGAGCAAGTGGTTCAAGGCAATGGACAAGGCTGGCCTGTTCGTGCCGGTGTGGCCGGTGGATCACCAGCGTTTGGGATTCTGGATGCGCGATCGTGCTTCCCGGCATGGATTGAGCATGGACATGGATGCCGCGCGCCTGCTCGGCGAGCGTACCGAGGGCAACCTGCTGGCCGCCGACCAGGAACTGCAGAAGCTGGCCCTGCTGCTGCCCCGCGGGGCGCGGCTGGATGCCGCCACCATTGCCGGCGGCGTCGAGGACAGCGCCCGCTTCGATGTCTTCACCCTGGCCGATGCCTGCCTGCGTGGTGAGCGCGAACGCGTCTCGCGCATCATCCGGGGTCTGCGCGGCGAGGGCGTCGAAGCGCCGATCATCCTGTGGGCCCTGACCCGCGAACTGCGCACCTTGCTGTCGCTGTATCAGCACCTCGACCAGGGGCAGAGCTTCGAGCACGCCTGCAAGGCCCAGAAGCCACCCATCTTCGACAAGCGTCGCCCCACCTATCAGCAAGCCCTCAACCGCCTGCCGGTCAAACGCCTGCACAAGCTGCTGCTGTTCGCCCAGCGCCTCGATCTGGCGATCAAGGGCGCCAGCGCCATCCCTCTGTGGGATGGCCTGCACGACCTGGCGCTGACGCTGGCCGGCGGGCGCGGGCTGCTGGCGGAATCGCCTCATTCCTACAAGATCGGCTGATATCCCGGTCAGCGACCCGGCATAAACCGAAAGTCGCTGCTCTCGTCAGACTGTCAGGCAGGATGCCGGCAACGCCGGCGACGGGTAAACTGGGCGCGACTCGACGACTACCGAAAGGACTCACGGCAGACCATGGGCAGCTCTCCCCCGCTCTACCTGCAGATCCAGCAGCACCTGCTGGAGAAGATTCAAGGCGGCGACTGGCCGGCGCATCACCAGATTCCGCCGGAGGAGCAGTTGGCGCGGGATTTCGGCGTCAGCCGCATGACCGCCAACAAGGCGATCCGCGACCTGGTGCAGCAGGGTTATCTGACCCGCCAGCCGGGGCTCGGCACCTTCGTCACCGACCGCAAGGCGGAGTCGTCGCTTGTCGATGTGCATAACATCGCCGAGGAGGTACGCGAACGCGGGCATGACTATCGCAACGACGTGCTGCGCTGCGAGGCCATCGAGGCCGATGACGAGGTCGCCTTGCGCCTCGGCGTGCGCCTGGGCACACGCGTCTTCCATACCTTGATCGTGCACCGCGAGAATGGCGTGCCGATCCAGCTCGAGAACCGCTTCGTCAATCCGCGCTGGGTCCCCGACTACCTGGACACCGACTTCTCACTGCACACCCCCAACGAGGTGCTGGTGGCGGCCTGCCCCATCACCGACATCGAACACGTGGTCGAGGCCGTGCTGGTCGACGAGCGCACCGCCACCTGGCTGGAGATCGACACCACCACACCCTGCCTGTGCATGACCCGGCGTACCTGGTCGGACGAGCACCTGATCAGCTATGCGCGCCTGATCCACCCCGGCGATCGCTACAAGCTGCGCTCATCTGTCCATCGTGACCAGCACTGAATAGCCGAACCCAAGAAGGCCGGGGTATCTCCGGCCTTCTTCATGACGTGGCGGGCAAGCACCTTGCGTGCTTTCAACCTCCGCTTATCGCCAATACCAGATATCCCGCCGGCACGGCCAGGGTCAGGCTCAGCGCCAGGCGGATGAACCAGATCACCACGATCCGCCCCACCGAGATGGGGATGCTGGTGGAGAGGATGCAGGGAATCGAGGCCGAAAAGAACAGCACTGAAGAGACCGACACCACGCCGGCGGCGAAGCGGGCCACGAAGCCGGCATCGCCCATCAGCAGCGCCGGCAGAAACATCTCGGCCAACCCCGCGGCCGAGGCCTGCGCCAGCACGGCGGCCTCCTCCAGCCCCCAGATCGCCACGAACGGGTAGAACAGCCAGCCGAGCCACTCGAACAGCGGTGTGTACTTGGCGGCAAGCAATCCCAACAGCCCCACCGACATGATCGATGGCAGGATGCTGATCGCCATCACCAGCCCCTCGCGGAAGTTCAGCACCACGCTGGCCGGCAGGCTCGGCGCCTTGGCGGCCACCTCCAGGCCGGTATGCCAGGCGGTGGAAAGCCGTTTGCCGGGCACGGCTTCGGGCTCGGGGTCGGTCTTGGCGTCATCCATGCCGGACAGCGGGGGGATGCGCACGGTGATGGCGGTGACCAGGAAGGTGATGACCAGCGTCAGCCAGAAATAGGCGTTCCACATGCTCATCAGGTCCAGGGTCTTGGCGACGATGATCATGAAGGTCGCCGAAACGGTGGAGAAGCCGGTGGCGATGATCGCCGCCTCCCGGGCTGAGTACTCCCCGGCCTGATAGACCCGATTGGTGATCAGCAGCCCGATGGAGTAGCTGCCCACGAAGGAGGCCACGGCATCGATGGCGCTGCGACCCGGGGTGCGCCAGATGGGACGCATGATCGGCTGCACCAGCACGCCGATCAGCTCGAGCAGACCGAAGCTGATCAGCAGCGCCAGGAAGATGGCGCCGATCGGCACGATCAGGCCCACCGGTATCACCAGCTTCTCGAACAGGAAAGGCAGCATGTCAGGGGTGTGCAGGAAGGCCGGCCCCCAGCCGGTCAGTGCCAGTACCGCGGTCAGGATGCCAGCGAACTTGAGCACGGTGAAGATGACGTCCGTCAGACTGCGCCGCCAGATGCCTTTGTAGAGCGGGTAGATGGCCCCCGCCACGATCAGCGCCAGGGCATAGAAGCCGCTGGCCTCCCCCAGCAGCGTCTTGGCGCCGGTGACCATGTGATCCAGCGGAATGGTGGTGCGACCGGCGATCGTCAATGGCACGAAGAAGATCAGAATGCCCAGCGCACTGGGCACGAACAGTTTGAGAACGGTGGTCGGTGACGGACGTCGCGCGACGCCCGTCGTCTGCTCCTGGCTCGCCATGGAAAGCTCCTCCCTTGTGGTTGTCGTGTGGGGCCTGAATATGTATATACAATACATTCTCCCACGTCACCAGCCAACGAGGGATCCTCCTTTCTATACTTTGGTCTAAGTAACAATCGACAGCCCATTCACTCCCTCTGGAAATGGATAAAATTACCCCTTATATTCAACATGTTGACTGAATATTAAGTGTGCTTGGGTCAGTCCGCTTCGGTAGTCAGGACGGCCCCGTCACTCCCTGGGGGTTGACGCCAGGATGGGCTTGCCCTAAATGTATATACAATATGTATCGAACCAGTCACCGACAGCGGGAGATGCCCAGCGATGTCCACCACCGAACCACGCCTGCTCTGGCGCGATATCACGGTCTTCGACGGACTCGACACCCTGCCCGAGCCCATGGCGGTCATCGTCGCAGAGGGCCGCATCACCACCCTGGTCCCGATGCGGGAATTCGACGACGCCTTGGCGGAAGGCTGCCAGGAGATGGCACAAGGCGCCGTCATGACGCCCGGCCTGGTGGATTGCCATACCCACCTGGTGTTCGGCGGAAGCCGGGCCGACGAATTCGAACGGCGCCTGGAAGGGGCCAGCTACGAAGAAATCGCCCAGGGGGGAGGTGGCATTCTCAGTACCGTACGCGCCACCCGTGAGGCCAGCGAGAATGCTCTGCTGGAAGCCGCGGTACCGCGCCTGAAAGCACTGATCGATGACGGCGTGACCACGCTGGAGATCAAGTCGGGCTACGGCCTGACGGTCGCCGACGAGTTGAAGATGTTGCGCGTGGCACGCCGTCTCGGCGAGGCCTTTCCGGTACGCGTGGTCACCACCCTGCTCGGCGCCCATGCCCTGCCCCCCGAATTCGAGGGTGACAGCGACGGCTATATCGACCTGGTCTGCAACGAGATGATCCCGGCGGCGGCCGACGAAGGCCTGGCCGATGCCGTGGACGTGTTCTGCGAGACCATCGCCTTCTCGGTGGCCCAGTGCGAACGGGTCTTCCAGGCCGCCCGCGTCCATGGCCTGCCGATCAAGGCCCATGCCGAGCAGCTCTCCAACCTGGGGGGCAGTGCCATGGCCGCCCGCTATGGGGCACTCTCGGCAGACCATATCGAATACCTGGACGATGCCGGTGTCGCCGCCTTGCGTGACGCCGGCAGCACTGCGGTGCTGCTGCCCGGGGCCTTCCATACCCTGCGCGAGACGCAACTGCCGCCCATCGCCGCCCTGCGTGAAGCGGGGGTGCCCATCGCATTGGCCACCGATGCCAATCCCGGCAGTTCGCCGCTGTTCTTCCCGACCCTGATGCTGAACCTTGCCTGCGCCCTGTTCCGTCTCACGCCCCGCGAGGCGCTGGCCGGCATGACCGCCCATGGTGCCCGGGCATTGGGACTGCAGGACCTCGGCCGCCTCCGCGAAGGCGCTCCCGCCGACCTGTGCCTGTGGGACGTCGAGAACCCGGCGGCGCTGGCCTATGCCGTCCAGCCCGGCCGCCTGCGTCAGCGGATCTTCAATGGACAGCTCCAGAGAGAGATTACCCATGAGCATTGAAGTCATCGATATGTCGCCCTGGGCCGGGCGCGAGGATCCCGAGCCGGATAGCCTGCGCTGGCACCAGGCCATCCATCCGCTTGCCGATGACACCCCCGCCGGGGTGGCACTGATCGGCTTTGCCTCGGATGCCGGCGTGGCACGCAATCAGGGCCGCATCGGCGCCGCCGCCGGGCCTCGGGCCATGCGCAAGGCATTGGCGAATCTTGCCTGGCACCGCCATGGCCGGGCCTATGATGCCGGCGATGTGCACTGCCACGGCAATGCGCTGGAGACCGCCCAGGAACAGCTCGGCGAACGCCTCGAACAGTTGCTCGCTGCGGGGCACTTCCCGCTCGTGCTGGGCGGCGGCCACGAAGTGGCCTATGGCAGCTGGCTGGGCCTGGCACGGCACTTCGAGAAGCCGCCCCTGGAACCGGCCAACGAGGCGCCGACGATCGGCATCATCAATTTCGATGCCCACCTCGATCTGCGCGACCCGAGCCATGTCCCCTCTTCGGGCACCCCCTTCGCGCAGATCGCCGAGCAGTGCCAGGCGCGTGGCTGGCCATTCCGCTACGCCTGCCTGGGGATCAGCCGTGCCGCCAATACCCGGGCATTGTTCGCCCGCGCCGAGGCGCTGGACGTGCTGGTCCGCGAGGATCACGAGATCCATGCCGGCACTCTCGATACCATCGGCCACGAACTCGAGGCCTTCATCACCGACTGCGATGCCGTCTACCTGACCCTCGACCTGGACGTGCTGCCCGCCGCCGAGGCGCCGGGCGTCAGCGCACCGGCCGCGCGGGGCGTCCCACTGGCTTTGCTCGAGCCCTTGATAGGCATCGTGCGCGATAGCGGGAAGCTCAGGCTTGCCGACCTCGCCGAGCTCAACCCCGACTTCGATATCGACAACCGCACCGCCAGGATCGCGGCGCGTCTTATCCATCACCTGACCCTGAACGGCTGATTCGGCGCCATCGGCCACCAACCCCAACCATCCATGAGGAAACCCGAGATGTCCCAACGCGACCCCCGTCACGACCCCAGCCGCAGGATCGGCGCCCCCACCGGCAGCGAGCGCAGCTGCAAGAGCTGGCTGACCGAGGCGCCGCTGCGCATGCTGATGAACAACCTGCACCCGGACGTCGCCGAGCGTCCCGAGGACCTGGTGGTCTACGGCGGCATCGGCCGCGCCGCCCGCGACTGGGAGTGCTTCGACAAGATCGTCGAGACCCTGCGGCGCCTCGAGGACACCCAGTCGCTGCTGATCCAGTCCGGCAAGCCGGTGGGCGTGTTCGAGACCCACAAGGATGCCCCACGAGTCCTGATCGCCAACTCCAACCTGGTACCGGCCTGGGCCAACTGGGAGCATTTCAACGAGCTCGACCGCAAGGGCCTGATGATGTACGGCCAGATGACCGCCGGCTCGTGGATCTATATCGGCTCCCAGGGCATCGTCCAGGGCACCTACGAGAC
>NZ_JBHRUG010000019.1:0-17236 GCF_042646605.1 Litchfieldella rifensis
TTCAGGCGCACCACGTCGACCCCGGCACGAATCATGGCCTCGAGCACCCCCTCGCGGTCGCTGGCCGGGCCCAGGGTGGCGACGATCTTGGTGCGGCGAATGGGCGTGTGGGGCATCGGATTCATGCGGACCTCGGCAGCACCAGGATGGCGCGGAAATCGTTGACGTTGGTACGGGTCGGGCCGGTGACGATCAGGTCGTCGAGCTCGGCGAAGAAGCTGTAGGCATCGTTGCGCGCCAGGTAATCCGGGGGTGACAGTCGTGCGGCACGAGCGCGCGCCCAGCACGCGGGACCGAACAGCGCGCCGGCGTTGTCCTCGGAGCCGTCGATGCCATCGGTATCGATGGCCAGGGCGTGGATGCCCTCGGCGCCCTCGAGCGTCTCGAACAACCCCAGCAGGTATTCGACGTTGCGCCCGCCGCGACCGTCACCACGTACGGTGACACTGGTCTCGCCGCCGGAGAGGAGCAACAGTGGCCGTTCGATCTCTCCCTGGCGCTCGAGCGCCAGGCGCGCCTGGGCACGTCCCAGGTCGCGGGCCTCGCCCTCCAGGGCATCGCCCAGCACCCTCACCTCCAGCCCCTCGCGCTCGGCATGTTCGCGAGCCGCTTCCAGGGCGTCGCGGGCGCGCGCCAACACCACTGCCTCGTCGCGCGCGAAATCGCCGGCATCTGGCCGCGGCGCGCTGTCGTCCGCCACCAGATGACGGCGGACACTGTCGGGAATCTCGATCGCGTAACGCTCGAGAATCGCCAGGGCGTCCTGTGGGGTGGAGTCATCGGGCAGCGTGGGGCCGGAGGCGATCAGGGTCGGATCGTCGCCCGGCACGTCGGAGATCAGGTAGGTCACCACCCGGGCCGGATGCGCGCAGGCGGCCAAACGCCCGCCCTTGATCGCCGACAGGTGACGGCGCACGGTGTTGATCTCGCGAATCGGTGCGCCACAACGCAGCAACGCCCTGTTGATGGCCTGCTTCTGGTGCAGGGTCAGCCCCGGCGCCGGCAGCGTCATCAGTGCCGAGCCGCCGCCGGAAACCAGCGCGATCACCAGGTCGTCCGAGCCCAGGTCACGCACCGCGTCGAGCATGCGACGCGCGGCCCGCTCGCCCAGTTCGTCGGGCATGGGGTGTGAGGCCTCGAGCACTTCGATACGCCGGCAGCGCTCGCCATGGCCGTAACGGGTCACCACCAGCCCGGAGAGCTCGGCCGCGGGGTGGTGTCGCTGCCAGGCCGTTTCCAGGGCCCGCGCCATGGCCGCGGCGGCCTTGCCGGCCCCGACCACCACGGTGCGACCGGCCGGCGGTGGGGGCAGTTGATCCGGCAGCAAGCTGTCGGGATGGACGGCGGCCACCGCCGTCTCGGCCAGGCGTGTCAGCCACTGGCGCGTGGCCACCTCAGTGGTGAAGGGAGCGGAGGGAGCAAAGGCATTCATCGGCAGACTCCTCGGGCAGGCGCCAGGGGCAACGAGAGATCACAAAAAATCCGGCGACAGGCAAAGGCAGCACAGGGTGAGGCCTGCCACCGGTGGAGGGCCACGCGAGAGCCTGGGCCGCTCGCACGACGCGAGAACGGCCCCAGACGTCACGGCGTGGCGATGGCAGACGACGACCCGACGCCTGCCAACTCGGCGGGGGCACGCCCCCGTTGATTCTCGACTCGCTTACTGGCCGACCTCGTGGTCGCCGAGGGCTTCCAGTGCGCGCAGGATGCCGGCATGGTCCCAGTCGGCGCCGCCATGCGCGGCACAGGCCTGGAACAGTTGTTGGGCATTGGCGGTGCCCGGCAGTGCCAGGTTCAGGCTGCGTGCGCCTTCCAGAGCCAGATTGAGATCCTTCTGGTGCAGGCGGATGCGGAAGCCCGGATCGAAGGTGCGCTTGATCATGCGCTCGCCGTGGACGTCGAGGATCTTCGACTGCGCCAGGCCACCGAGCAGCGATTCACGCACCTTGGCCACATCGGCACCGGCCTTCGAGGCGAACAACAGCCCCTCGGCCACCGCCTCGATGGTCAGGGCGACGACGATCTGGTTGGCGACCTTGCAGGTCTGGCCGTCGCCATGGCCGCCGATATGGGTGATGGTCTTGCCCATGACCTCGAGGATCGGCTTGGCGCGCTCGAAGCCCTGTTGGGTGGCACCGACCATGATGGTCAGGGCGGCATTGATGGCCCCACCCTCGCCACCGGAGACCGGTGCATCGACGTATTCGCCGCCGGCCTCATGAATGCGCTTGGCGAACTCCTGAGTGGCGAGAGGCGCGATGGAGCTCATGTCGATGACCAGGGTGCCGGGCTTGAGGCCCTCGATGACCCCGCCTTCGCCGAACAGCACCTGTTCCACGTCCGGGGTATCCGGCACCATGGTGATGACGATCTCTGAGGCCTCGGCCACCGCCTTGGGGTTGGCCAAGGCCTTGGCGCCCTTGTCGGCCAGCTCGGCCGGCAGCGGCTTATGATGCTCGACGGTCACGATCTCGTGGCCGGCATCCAGCAGGTGGCCCGCCATGGGGCGCCCCATGATGCCCAGGCCGATAAAACCGATCTTGCTCATAATCTCTCTCCTTCCGTCAGGCGGAATTCGTGTTTGTCCTGTTCGGGCGCATTCAGCTCAGGGAGCTCAGCGCACGCCGTCCAACCAGCCCAGTCCTTCACGCGTGGAAGCCTTGGGCTTGTATTCGCAACCGATCCAGCCGTCGTAGCCCAGCCGGTCGAGATGGGCGAACAGGAAGGGGTAGTTGATTTCACCGGTGCCCGGTTCATGACGCCCCGGGTTGTCGGCGAGCTGGATATGGGCGATGCGCGCCAGGTGCTTCTCCATGGTCATCGCCAGATCCCCTTCCATGATCTGCATGTGGTAAATGTCGTACTGCAGCTTGAGGTTGTCACTGCCCACGGCATCGAACAGCGACAACGCCTGTTCGGTGCGATTGAGGAAGAAGCCGGGAATGTCGCGGGTGTTGATCGGCTCGGCCAACAGCAGGATGTTTTCCCGCGACAGCTTGTCGGCGGCGAAACGCAGGTTGTCGATCAACGTCTCCCGGGCCTGCTCCTGGCTCACGCCCTGCGGCTGGATGCCGGCCAGGCAGTTGACCTGCTGGCAACCCAGCGCGGTGGCGTATTCGATGGCCTGCTCCACCCCCTCGCGGAACTCGCTGACCCGGTTCGGGTGGCAGGCGATACCGCGCTCCCCGGCCCCCCAGTCGCCGGCCGGCAGGTTGTGCAGCACCTGGGTCAGGCCATGGGCACCAAGGCGCTCCTTGATCTCGGCCGGTTGATAGGCGTAGGGGAAGAGGTACTCGACGCCCCTGAAGCCGGCCTCGGCGGCCGCCTCGAAGCGATCGAGGAACTCCTCCTCGGTGAACAGCATACTGAGATTGGCGGCAAATTTAGGCATGGTCCGCTCCTTGTCGTGTTGCTTGTCTTGGTCCGCGTGTCGCCCTTGTCAGGTCAGCGACGCGATCGAGGTCGGGGCATCGGTGAGGTTCTCCGCCAGTTCCTCGAATTCGTTGACGCCGTCGAGGTCGGTGCCCATGGCGATATTGGTCACCCGCTCGAGAATGATCTCGACCACCACCGGCACCTGATGCTCGCGCATCAGCTCACGGGCCTTCTCGAAGGCCGGGGCGATGTCGTCCGGCTGAGTGACGCGCAATGCCTTGCAGCCCAGGCCTTCGGCCACCGAGACATGATCGACCCCGTAATCGTTGATCTCGGGACAGTTGATGTTCTCGAACGACAGCTGCACGCAGTAATCCATGTCGAAGCCACGCTGCGCCTGGCGAATCAGCCCCAGGTAGGAGTTGTTCACCAGCACGTGCAGGTAGGGCAGCTTGAACTGCGCCCCGACGGCCAGCTCTTCGACCATGAACTGGAAATCGTAGTCACCGGACAGCGCCACGACTTCGGCGTCGGGGTCGGCGCGCCGCACTCCCAGCGCGGCCGGAATCGTCCAGCCCAGTGGGCCGGCCTGGCCACAATTGATCCAATGCCGCGGCTTGAAGACGTGCAGGAACTGCGCGCCGGCGATCTGCGACAGGCCGATGGTGCTGACATAGCGGGTATTCTTGCCGAACACCTTGTTCATTTCCTCGTAGACGCGTTGCGGCTTGACCGGCACGTTGTCGAAGTGCGTCTTGCGCAGCAGGGCGCGCTTGCGCTCCTGGCACTCTTCGGCCCAGGCGCGGCGATCCTTGAGCTTGCCGGCGGCCTTGAGTTCTCTGGCCACCTCGATGAACAGCTCGAGCGCCGCCTTGGCATCGGAGACGATGCCGTAATCGGGGCCGAAGACCCGGCCGATCTGGGTCGGCTCGATATCCACGTGCACGAACTTGCGACCCTTAGTGTAGGTCTCCACCGAGCCGGTATGGCGATTGGCCCAACGGTTGCCGATCCCCATCACGAAGTCCGCGGCCAGCATGGTGGCGTTGCCATAGCGATGCGAGGTCTGCAGCCCGACCATGCCGGCCATCAGTGGATGGTCGTCGGGAATGGTGCCCCAGCCCATCAGGGTGGGGATGACCGGCACCCCGGTGAGCTCGGCGAACTCGACGAGTTGCTCGGCGGCATCGGCATTGATGATGCCGCCCCCCGCCACCAGCAACGGCTTGTCCGCCTCGTTGAGCATCGCCAGCGCCTTCTCGACCTGCGCCCGCGAGGCACTCGGCTTGTAGGCCGGCAGCGGCTCGTAGGTATCGGGGTCGAACTCGATCTCGCTCATCTGGACATCGATGGGCAGGTCGATCAGCACCGGGCCGGGGCGGCTCGAGCGCATCAACTGGAACGCCTGCTGGAAGGCCCGCGGCACCTGGGCCGGTTCCAGCACGGTGACCGCCCACTTGGTGACCGGACCGGCGATGGCCTGGATATCCACCGCCTGGAAGTCCTCCTTGTGCAGCTTGGCACGCGGCGCCTGGCCGGTGATGCACAGGATCGGAATGGAATCGCCGCTGGCCGAGTAGAGGCCGGTGATCATGTCGGTGCCCGCCGGCCCGGAGGTGCCGATGCAGACCCCGATATTGCCGGCCTTGGTACGGGTATAGCCCTCGGCCATGTGCGAAGCCCCCTCGACGTGGCGCGCCAGCACGTGATCGATGCCTCCGATCCTGCGCATGGCGGCGTAGAAGGGATTGATGGCGGCGCCGGGCAAGCCGAAGGCGACATCGATGCCTTCCTTCTTCAAGACGTGAACGGCGGCTTCTGCTGCTGTCATTCTGGCCACGACGATTCCTCCTCAGTGACACGAGCATTGTTGTTGTATTCAAAACTAGGCGGGACAACACAACCTGTCAATATTTCGTGGAAAATATTTCCATTAAAAATATGAGAAATCGACGAACCACCTTGCCGGTCAAGGAGTTGGCGTGGCAGGCGACGGGCGAAACCCAGGCAGAGGCAGGACCGACCCGCGATAGCGGGCCCGCGGCCGGACACGCCGACGGGGCCGACGGATGAACCGCCGACCCCACGAGTCATGGAAAGGCATCTTGCAAAATGGCGTCCAGGCGCGCGAATCAGTCGAGCGTCACCCGCACCGCCAGCGGATGCTCATCGCAGTTGTTGCCCCGGCCACCGCGATCGACGACCAGGAACTCGCCCTCGCGCTCCAGCACCGACTGGATGGCATGCCAGGTACCGGCACGGTAATTGACGCCCTGACGGCCATCGGTGACGAAGGCGCGCACCTCTCCCGGGTCGATGCTCTCGCCCGGCGGTGCCACCACCACCAGGAAACGTTCGCCGTGCAGCGGCATAAAGGCCTGGCTGCCCAGCGGATGGCGCTCGAGGAACTCGAGTGTCAGCGGCACCTCGACCGGCTGGCTGACGAAGATGCTGATCAGCGTGCGGGCCTCCTCGCCCAGGGTCTCGACCCTGGCCAGGTCGTGGTAACGCCGGGTGCGGCCGGCGTTGATGGGGAAATAGTCGGCGGTGCGCGTATCGATGACGTCGCCGAAAGGCGCAAAGGCCTCCGGCGTCAGCGGCTCGGCTTTCAGTTCCAGCATGGTGGTCTCCTCAGCGCGGGCCCACGCCGCCTCGCTTGGCCTGAAAGCTCGGCGAGCGAAGGTCAGACAAGGCAAAAATCAGCGCAAAAGTGGAGTTTGCGGGGGTGTAAATGAGCATTTTAAGCTGATTTTTAACGCCGTATGGGCAAGCGCAGACAGTTCTCAGGTCAAGCGAAGTTTCATGTGGCGGTTGACGTCCTTGTAGAGGAGATAGCGGAACGGCCCCGGACCACCGGCATAACAGGCCTGCGGGCAGAAGGCGCGCAGCCACATGTAGTCGCCCGCCTCGACCTCGACCCAGTCCTGATTGAGGTGATAGACCGCCTTGCCTTCGAGTACGTAGAGCCCATGCTCCATGACGTGCGTCTCGTCGAAGGGAATCACGCCGCCGGGCTGGAAAGTGACGATATTGACATGCATGTCATGGCGTAGATCTTCCGGGTCGACGAAGCGGGTCGTGACCCATTTCTCGTCGGTGTCCGGCATCGGCGTCGGCGGGATGTCGTTCTCGTTGGTGACGAAGGCCTCCGGTACCTCGATGCCCTCGACAGGCTCGTAGGCCTTGCGCACCCAGTGAAAACGCACCGGCGCGTCGGCATCGTTGCGTACCTGCCAGCGGCTTCCCGGCGGGAGGAAGGCATAGCCACCCGGTCGCATGACATACCGTTCCCCGGCCAGGGTCAGGCTCAGTTCGCCTTCCACCACGAACAGCACGCCTTCGGCGCCGGGGTCCAGCTCCGGCTTGTCGCTGCCACCGCCGGGTGCCACCTCCATGATGTACTGCGAAAAGGTTTCGGCGAAGCCGGACAGCGGACGGGACAGCACCCACAGCCGGGTATTGTCCCAGAAGGGCAGCTTGCTGGTCACGATGTCACGCAGCACGCCCTTGGGGATCACCGCATAGGCTTCGGTGAACACCGCCCGGTCGGAGAGCAGTTGGGTCTGCGGCGGCAGACCGCCTGTCGGCGCATAGTAATTACGGCTGGCCATCGTCCATCCTTTCATCAAGATTTTTATGAATATGGAATTTATTTTCAGATTAGCCTTCGTTCCGCGCCGAAGCAAGCATCCACGACAATTGTATACAAAAATGGTCGTGGATGAATTAGCCTTTCAGGTGCCCGCCGCCGAACCGGCGGCCACGCGATCATGAGCTTGGGAAGGCAGCGGACTCGTCGGGTCAGAGGACCGCTGAGAGGAATTGCTTCAGCTCGGGAGAGCGAGGATGGTCGAAGAGGGTCTTGGGGTCACCCTGCTCGTGAATGCGCCCGTGGTGCATGAAAACGACGCGATCGGCGACATCGTGCGCGAACTTCATCTCGTGGGTGACCAGGATCAGCGTCATGCCCTCCGCGGCCAGCGCTTCGAGTACCCGCAGCACTTCGCCCACCAGCTCGGGATCCAAGGCCGAGGTGACCTCATCGCAGAGCAGGACCTTGGGGCTCATGGCCAGCGCCCGGGCAATGGCCACCCGCTGCTGCTGGCCGCCGGAGAGCTGCGCGGGATAGGCGCCGAACTTCTCCAGCATGCCGACCTTGTCGAGCACTTCCCTCGCCAGGCGGGCGGCTGCCCCCTTCTCCCTGCCGCGCACGACGATGGGCGCCAGCATGACGTTCTCGCCCACGGTCTTGTGGGGAAACAGGTTGAAGCTCTGGAAGACCATGCCGACGTTGCGGCTCAAATCGCCTGGCGCCATGGCCTCGGCGTCGAGCTCTTGGCCGGCGATCTCGATGGTACCGCCATCGTGCTGCTCGAGCTGGTTCAGGCAACGCAACAAGGTGCTCTTTCCGGAACCGCTACGACCGATGATGGCGACGACCTCGCCGGGGGCGACCTCGAGGTCCACGCCTTTGAGAACCTCCAGCGCCTCGAAGGACTTATGCAGATCCTTAACGCATACCAGCGTCATATAATTTTCTCTCCAGGTAGCGCGAATAGCATGACAGCGGATAGCAGAGGGCAAAGTAGAGCAATGCCACGAGCGCAAAGATGGTGAAGGGCGCGAAGGTCGCATTGTTGAGCATGGTGCCGGCCTTGGTCAGTTCGACGAAGCCGATGACCGATGCCAGGGCCGTGCCTTTGATGACCTGCACCGAAAAACCGACCGTGGGCGGCACCGACAGGCGTAGCGCCTGGGGCAGGATGACATGCCGCATCGTCTGCAAGTAGTTCAGTCCCAGAACGCGGGAGGCCTGCCACTGCCCCTTGGCTACCGCCTCGATGCAGCCCCGCCAGATATCGCAGAGAAAGGCGCTGGTGAATAGCGTCAGGGCGAGCGATGCCGCGGCCCACGCCGAGACATTGAAACCCAGCGCGGCCGCGCCGAAGAACGCCAGGAACAGCTGCATCAACAGCGGCGTCCCCTGAAAGACATCCACATAGATGTTGATCGGGTATCGGAGCCACTTCGCCCCCGACAGGCGCAGGAGGGTCAGCACGAAGCCCAATGCTGCACCGCCGAGGAAGGCGATCAGCGACAGGACGACGGTCCAGCGTGCCGCCAGCAACAGATTACGGACGATATCCCACAGCGTGAACTCGATCATGCTCGCTCCCCCCGTCGATAGGCGAAGAGGCGACGCCCGGCCAGCATGAACGCCTGGCGCATGCCGACCGCCAGTAACAGGTAGACGGCGGTGGCCAACAGATACACCTCGAAGCTGCGGAAATTGCGCGACTGGATGAAGTTGGCCGCATAGGTCAGGTCGAACACCGAGATCTGCGAAACCACCGCCGACCCGAGCATGACGATGATGCACTGGCTGGTCAGGGCGGGGTAGATGCGCGCGAAGGCCGGCACCAGCACCACATGGCGGTAGCTCTGCAGTCTCGACATGCCCAGGGTCCGGGCCGCCTCGAGCTGGCCGCGCCCCGTGGCCTCGATCCCGGCACGCAGGATCTCCGCGGAATACGCCGCCAGGTTCAACGTCATGGCCAGGAAGGCGGCGGTGACCGCGTCGATCTTGATGCCGAACGCCGGCAGGCCGAAGAAGATGAAGAACAGCTGAACGATGAAAGGGGTGTTGCGGGTCAGCTCGACGTAACCACCCAATGTCCGCCGGACCCACACGCTGGCATGCAGCCTCAGATAGGCCACGACGACGGCCAGCATCAAGCCCGCCAGGGTGGTCACCACGGTCAGTACGACCGTGGTGGCCAGCCCTCGCCACAGCTCGCCGGCATAGGGCAGCAGCGTCGTGAAATCAAGAATCAGCCCCATGAGCCCGCCTCACATCCCGAAATTGTCGGGCAGGCCGGCATGGAACCATTCCCGGGAGAGCGCCTCGAGAGTGCCGTCCTGCAAGGCCTGGGCGATCAGCTCGTTGACCTTCGCCATCAGCACCGGCTCCTGTTTGTTCATGCCGATGTAGCAAGGGGAGTCCTTGAGCTGATAGCGCAGCGCCGGCGCCCGCTGGCTATTGCGCCCGGCGATCTCGGCGGCCACCAGGTTGCCGGTGGCGATGTAATCCACTTGTCCCGACAGGAAGGCGGAAATGGTGGTCGCATTGTCCTCGAAACGCTGGATCGTGGTGTCGTCAGGTGCGATCTCGGTGAGCTCCATGTCCTCCACCGCACCGCGGGTCACGCCGATGGTCTTGCCGCTGAGCGCTTCCGCCGATCCCATCGGCTCGCTGTCACTGGTGCCGAATACCCCGAGGAAGAAGGGCGCATAGGCATTGGAGAAATCGATCATGGCCTCGCGCTCCGGGTTCTTGCCCAGGCTCGAGATCACTAGATCTACCTGGCGGGTCTGCAGGAACGGAACGCGATTGGCACTGGTCACACTCACCAGTTCGAGCGCTACCCCCATCTCGTCGGCCAAGTAGTTCGCCATGTCGATATCGTAGCCGCGCGGCTGCAGATCGGTGCCCACCGAGCCGAACGGCGGAAAGTCCTGCGGCACGGCGACACGCAGGGTGCCGCGCTGCTCGATCTCGGACAAGGCATCGGCCTGGGCCGACTGACCGATGACAGCCGCCCCCAAAGCCGCTATCGCGAACAGGCCGGTGGCGAGCCCCCGTTTCATGCCCTTGAAACCACGATCCCGAGATCCCATCGATGTCCTCCTGGCAGCTGAACTGCATATGCGTTATTTTGAAACGAATGTCTCATGACTATCACTAAAGAAACTTTCGTTTCATATAAGGGCAAGGTGCATGCCAGGAAATCGAACATTCGTTGTCGATCAAACCATTAGCTGATTTGGCGCTGCATGTTGTCGTGGTGAGAGCGTCACCGTGGCCCTCTCTTGGGGCACTGAGGGCGGGAGAACAAGGCGGGGCGCACCATCATGGCGCGCGGACCGTGGTCAGAGCGCCATCAGGGGGAGAGCTCATCCAACTGCTCATAAAGCTCACTCACCGCATCGATACGGCTACGGCCTTGAGCGAGACGATGATGCAACAATCCATTGGCCAGCAGACTGATGAGACTCATCGCACTGGCATAGCTGTCGAAGGCGGAGATACTGTCGAGCGCGCATTCCCACCGCCAGTCGACCTGCCTTTCGAAACCGGCGGCCGTGGCATCGGCGATCAGCAGCACCCGGCAGGGAATGGTGTCGAACGCCCTTACCACGTCTTCGAAAATCCGCGGGCGACGCCGGAAGCCGAACAGGACCACGAGATCCTCCTGCCCCAGACCGACCAGTTCCTCGGCCAGCGACTGGTTGGGTTCGGGTGCCAACCTGACCTGCTCTCGCGCCTGGATCAACTGCTGTCGGCAGTGCATCGCCAGTGGGTAGCTATTGCGGAATCCCACCACCACGACCTGGCGTGCACGATCCAGACAGTGCACGACGTCTTCGAAAACCCGGGGCTCGATTCCCGCCAGAGCCCGCCGCAGGTTTTCCTCTTCGCGCTGGAGATGACGCTTGAAGCGCTCGCCATCGCCCTCCATCGCATCGGCATCGGTGACCAGGGGCATGCCCAGACTGCGCAACTGCCGGGCATGCACCTTCACGGCCTGATAACTATCGAAGCCCAGGCGCCGAAACAGCCGGCTGACCGTGGATTTGGAAACCCCGGTCAAGCGCGCCAGATCGGCGGCGCTGTACACCGCCAGGTCGTCGAAGTGGTCGAGAATGAAGGCCGCGACCCGCTGCTCCTGGGTGCTCAACGCATCATACTGCGCCGTAATTCGCTGACCGATGTGTGGCGTCATGGCAACCTGCAATGTCGATAACGATGTGCTGTATGGATACCTCATCCATAGCGGATTAACAATTATCCCCCGTTGCGCCGGTGCCGGGTGCCACACAGGGCAGTACCTGCCACGCTCACCTCGACGGACCGAGGAAGAAATATGTGGAAATAATTTCCAAAATGATCTTCAATCAGAAATAGGCAAGCGTCCGCGGTCGCTGAATCAGCGATCGCGGCTCTTGCCCACTAGCGAAGCGAGGCCATGACTTCGCTTCTTGATTCGATGCCGACACAGAGGCGGCACGGCCCCTGCAACACTCAACAACAAATGCGAGGCACCTCATGTCCCAGCAACCCGCCAGCGCCACCAGCGCCCAGGGCACCAAGAAGCCCTCTTTCCAGATACCGCATATCTATGTGATCTTGTTCCTGTTCATCGCCATCGCGGCGGTGGCGACCCATTTCGTGCCGGCCGGCCAGTACGAACGGATCCCCGGCCCCAACGGCCGCACCACCATCGATGCGGACTCCTTCCAGTTCGTCGACTCGACGCCAGTGGGCCTGGTCGACTTCATGCTGGCGATTCCCAATGGCTTGATGAGTGCCGGTCAGGTGGTGTTCTTCACCTTCATGATCGGCGGCATGTTCATGGTGCTGCGGCGCACCGGCATCATCGAGATCGGTGTCGACAAGCTCAGCCGCCAGTTCGCCAATCGCAGCCTGCTGATGATCCCGGTGCTGATGACGGTATTCGCCGTGGTCGCGACCATCATCGGCACCCAGGAACTGGCGCTGGTCTATGTGCCGGTGATCCTGCCGCTGATGATCGCCCTGCGCTTCGACTCGGTGACCGCTGCCGCCGTGGCCTTGTGCGCCACCACGGCGGGCTTCACCACCGGCATTCTCAACCCGATCAACACCGGCCTCGGCCAGCAGCTCTCCAATCTGCCGCTGTACTCCGGTTTCGGGCTGCGGGCCATGGCCTTCGTCGTGGTGCTGGGTGCCGGCGTCTTCTTCGTCATGCGCTATGCGCGCAAGGTACGCGAGAATCCCGCGCTGAGCCTGATGGCCGGCGACGAAACCGAGGCCGAGAAGCGTTCGCTGTACCAGCACGCCACCGATGAGGGGGCACTGGTCGCCAATGGCCGGCAGAAGCTGGCCGCCATCGCCACCTTCGCCTTCTTCGGTCTGCTGGTCTACGGCGTGCTGCGCCAGGGCTGGTTCATGATGGAGATGGCCGGACTGTTCATCGTCATGGGCATCGTCGTCGGCCTGATCGCCGGCCTGACCACCGAGAGCATCTGCGAGGCGTTCAACAAGGGCTTCCGCGACGTGCTGGTCGGCGCCATGATCGCCGGTATCGCCCGCGGCGTGGCCGTGGTGCTGGAAGATGGCCAGATCATGGACACGCTGGTCTACGGCCTGGGCAATCTGGTCGGCGAACTGCCCACCTTGATGTCGGCCATCGGCATGTACTTCGCCCAGCTGGGCTTCAACTTCGTGGTGCCCTCCGGCAGCGGCCAGGCATTGGTCACCATGCCGATCATGGCGCCGCTGTCCGACCTGATCGGCGTGACACGCCAGACCGCGGTACTCGCCTATCAGCTCGGCGATGGCATGGGCAACATCCTCTACCCGACCTCCGGTTACTTCATGGCCACCCTGGCCATCGCCGGCGTGCCCTGGCAGAAGTGGGTCAAGTTCTTCTTCCCGCTGTTCTGCGTATGGGTACTGATCGCGCTGGTCTTCCTGGCCTTCGCCCAAGCCACGCAATGGGTCGGCTGAAACACACCTTCCAGCGACACCCCTCCGGCAGCACCGCGCATCACCTCCATCGTCACGGCGGAGGTGGTGCGCGCGCCTTACCATAGACCCCGAGCCGACCCGACGCATCGCTTCAGCTCGCCTGAGGCGCCGGATGATGCTCGGCCCAGTGGCGGGCGATATCCACACGTCGCGTCACCCATACCCGATCATGGGCCTCGATGTGGTCGAGGAAGCGCTGCAGGGCACGGAAGCGTCCCGGGCGGCCGAGCAGCCGGCAGTGCATGCCCACGGAGAGCATCTTGGGCGTCTCCTCCCCTTCGGCATAGAGCACATCGAAGGCATCGCGCAGATACGTGAAGAAGTGATCCGCGGTGTTGAACCCCTGGGGAGCGGCGAAGCGCATGTCGTTGGTATCGAGGGTATAGGGCACCACCAGGTGCGTATGGGTCTCCCCCTGGCTGTCCTTCGCCCGGGTCCAGAATGGCAGGTCGTCGCCGTAGTAGTCGCTGTCGTAGAGGAAACCGCCTTCGTCGAGCAGCAGACGCCGGGTGTTGGGACTGTCACGGCCGGTATACCAGCCCAGCGGCGCCTCGCCATACAGCGACTGGAAGATCTCGATGGCGCGCTGCATATGCTCGCGCTCGATGTGTTCCGGCACTTCCTGATAATGAATCCAACGGTAGCCATGACAGGCGATCTCGTGACCCAGCTCCTTGAACGCCTGGGCAAGCTCAGGATGACGTTCCAGCGCCATGGCCACGCCGAACACCGTCAGCGGCAAGCCGCGGCGTTCGAACTCGCGAAGGATCCGCCAAACGCCGGCCCGCGAGCCGTACTCGTAGATCGACTCCATACTCAGATGACGGTCGGGATAGGAGGCCGCGCCGATGATCTCGGAGAGGAACTGTTCGGAACCGGCATCGCCATGCAAAACACAGTTCTCGCCGCCCTCCTCATAGTTGAGGACGAACTGCACGGCGATGCGCGCCTGGCCCGGCCAGTTGGCCTGGGGCGGGGTGCGACCATAACCGATCAGGTCACGTGGATAGTCGTCATTGCTGGCAGCGTTCATAGAGCAGCTTCCTTCTTATTGTCTGGTTGCCCGGTCGTGCATTCCGCCATCACTTTGGGCGACACTTTATGTATACAATATTGAAAATAGACTGTATGCAGTTGGCTTGCAAGCCTCGCGTCGCCTTCTCTGCTCATCGCGATCAACGCTTCCGGCTTCGCCTTCGGGTCTCGCACTCACAAGGCCTCCCGCTTTTCGTATACAAAAAATTCAAGCAAGCGCATCGCTACGACGAAAGGCTATACAGCACGACCGTCCGTCATCGCCCCAAAATCCCCAAGAAATCAGCAAAATCAGGATAGCCACCTGTTTTTAAACGATAAAAAATACTTGCTTGCGAAATGCCACGCGGGCTTGCTTTTGCCAACACCATGGCCTACTTTGTGTACAAAGACAAATATTTTTGTTCACAAGAATAAGTCCCTTGCACCAGGAGCATGACCGCCAATGCACATTCGCGTTATCAACCCCAACACCACCGCCGACATGACGGCAGCGATCGGCGAGGCTGCCCGGCAGATCGCCGCGCCGAACACCCGCATCAGCGCCACCCAACCGGCGCATGGCCCGGTTTCCATCGAGAGCCACTTCGACGAGGCCATCAGTGCCGTCGGTGTCCTGGAAGAAGTCCTGGCTGGTGAGCGCGAGCGGGCCGATGCCTATGTCATCGCCTGCTTCGGCGATCCCGGGCTTCAGGCCGCGCGCGAACTGACCCGAGCCCCGGTAATCGGCATCGCCGAAGCGGCCTTCCACATGGCCAGCCTGATCAGCACCCGCTTCTCCATCGTCACCACCCTGGGACGCACCGCCATCATCGCCGAGCACCTGCTGGACAATTACGGTTTCCGTCATCACTGCCGACGGGTGCGCGCCGCGGAAATCCCGGTGCTGGATCTGGAGGAAAACGCCGATGCCGCGCTGGATCGCGTGATCGCCGAATGCCGGCGCGCCAAGGAGGAGGACAATATCGGGGCCATCGTGCTCGGTTGTGGCGGCATGGCCAAGCTGACCGGCCAGATCCGCGAGGCCGTGGGGCTGCCGGTGATCGAGGGCGTCACCGCGGCGGTCAAGCTGGCCGAGGCGCTGGTCGGGCTGGGCCTCGAGACAAGCAAGCATGGCGACCTGGCCTTTCCCAGACCCAAGGCCTTCACCGGGCGCTTCGAGCACCTTTCCCATCTCAACCTTTGAGTCGCACAGGACCCCAACAACACGAGCACGCCGCAAGTGACATCCCGCCGCAGGCGGGGCGTAAAAAAACAAATCCGCGATAGCACCTTGCGAGGACATCACCATGAGCAATAGCGAGCAGCTGCGGGCCCAGGCCACCCTGGCCGACCAGCCGGCAGTCACCACCACCAAGTCCCCGGGCGACGAATCCCTCGCCCCTCAGAAGACCCGCATCATGGGTCGCACCTCCTACCTGCTGGCTTGGTTCGGCGGGTGCGTGTCGATCGGTACCTTCACCATGGGCTCCAGCGTCGTCGGCACCCTCAACCTGATACAGGCTACGCTGGCGATCGCCATCGGCTGCTTCGTGATCGGTATCGCCCTGGCGCTGAATGGCGCGGCAGGCTACAAGTACGGCATTCCCTTCATGGTCCAGGCGCGCAGCGCCTTCGGCTTTGCCGGCACCCGCCTGCCGGGGCTGGTCCGTGCCGTGCCCGCGGTGGTCTGGTACGGTTTCCAGAGCTGGATCGGCGCCGGCGCCCTGAACATGGTGTCGGCGACGCTGTTCGGCTTCGACAACCTGGTGTTCTTCTTCATCACCTTCCAGTTCCTGCAGATCGGCCTGTCGGTGCTCGGCTTCCAGGGTATCAAGTGGCTGGAGAACATTGGCAGCGCCTTCATCCTGGCCTCGCTGGTCTACATGTTCTACAGCACGGTGGTGCGCTACGGCGATGTGCTGTCGGCCAACCTGCTGACCATGGAAGGCTCCTGGGGTCTGCCCTTCTGGGGCGCCACCATGCTGTTCCTGGGCATCTACAGCACCATGATCCTCAACGTCGGCGACTATGCCCGCGAGCACAAGCACGGTACCGGCCCGGGGCTGTTGACCACCATCTACTCGATGTCGATTCTGCCCTGCACCCTGTTCATGGGCCTGATCGGGTTCATGGTTTCCGAGGCCACCGGCGTCGCCGACCCCATCAAGGTGTTCGCCAATGCCGTCGACAACACCCCGCTGCTGATGACCACGCTGCTGTTCATCGCCTTCGCCCAGGTCACCACCAATGTGCTCAACAACGTGGTGCCGCCGACCTATGTGCTGATGGACGTCTTCAAGCTGAAGTTCCGCACCGCCACCGTGATCGTCGGCCTGTTGGCCTTCGCCACCTTCCCCTGGAAGCTGGTGCAGGACGAATCCGCCGCCGGCCTGCAGCTGTTCGTGCAGACCTACTCGGCGTTCCTGGGCCCGATCTTCGCCATCCTGGTGGTCGACTACTTCCTGATCCGTCGTCGCACCCTGGATCTGGCCAAGCTGTACGACGAGCAAGGGCCCTACCGCGGCGTCAACTACGCCGCCTTGATCGCCACTGCCGTCGGCATCGTCGCCGCGCTGAGCTTCTCCGCAGTGTCCTGGTACGCCAGCCTGATTCCGGCCGGCGCCACCTACTATCTGCTGATGCAGCACTGGGCCCCCTGCCAGCGCTTCCGTAGCTGATCGCCTCGGCCTGCCCGGCCTCGCCGGGCAGGCCGGGCCCACCACAACAAGCACAATGGTGAACCCGATGAAAGATAGCGATCTGGATATCCAGAGCATCGACCCGACGCTCTATAACGAAGACCTGGCCCCGATACCGCACAGCAAGCGCTCCTGGGGCTGGTTCGAGATCTTCAACGTGTGGTCGAACGACATCCAGAGCCTGTTCGGCTATACCCTGGCGGCCTCGCTGTTCCTGACCTATGGCCTGAACGGCTGGGCGGTGATGGCGGCCATCATCCTGGCCGGCGTCATCGTGATGTACCTGGTCAACTTGACCGGCAAGCCCAGCGTCAAATATGGGGTTCCCTTCCCGGTGATGATTCGCGCCAGCATGGGGGTGCGCGGCGCCAACTTCCCCGCCATGCTGCGGGCGATCATCGGTATCTTCTGGTACGGGGTGCAGACCTATTTCGCCTCCACCGCGGTCGCACTATTGATCACGGCCCTGTTCGGCGCCGGCGACGGCAGCACGTTCCTGGGGCTGTCGGGCGTGGCCTGGGTGTCCTTCGTGATCGTATGGGTGTTCCAGATCGCGATCTTCTGGCAAGGCATC
>NZ_JBHRUG010000019.1:17246-32125 GCF_042646605.1 Litchfieldella rifensis
GCGCATCAAGCACTTCCTCAACTGGGCCGGCCCCTTGGTCTACCTGGTGATGGTGGCGTTGATGATTGTGGTGTGGGTCCAGGCCGGTGATGAGCTGCTGCCCGCCGTCGCCACCATCTTCAGCGCCTCGGGCGAGCACTCCGGCAGTTCCATTGCCGCCTTCCTGGCCATCGTCGGCACCATGGTCGCCTACTTCGCCGCGGTGGTGATCAACTTCGGCGACTTCACCCGCTTCGTGCGCAGCGAGCGCGAAATGAAGCTCGGCAACCTGCTCGGCCTGCCGCTCAACGTGGCCTTCTTCTCGTTCATCGCCCTGATCATCACTGCCGGCACTCTGGTGCTGTTCGGCGATGCGCTGACCAATCCGGCGGATATCGTCGAGCGCGTCGATTCGCTGCCGCTGACCATCGTCGCGGCGCTGACCTTCTTCGCCGCCACCGTGGGCATCAACCTGGTCGCCAACTTCATTCCGCCGGCCTACGACCTGGCCAACCTGTTTCCCAGCAAGATCAGCTTCAAGATGGGGGGACTGATCACGGCGATCATTGCCTTCTTCGTCGGCGCGCTGTGGGTCTCGGTGATCAGCCAGATCGGCGTGCCCGGCTTCGTCAATGCGCTGGGGGCCGTCGTCGCGCCCTTCTATGGCATCATCGTGGTTGACTACTACCTGGTGAAGCGTCAGCACCTGGACATGGAGCAGTTGTTCTCTTCCGATCCGGCTGGCGCTTACTACTATGTCAAGGGCTGGAACAGCAAGGCCCTGCTGGCCTTCGCCATGGCGGCACTGTTCTCCATCTCCACCGTGCTGATCCCCGCCCTTAGTGGCCTGAATGGGTACGGCTGGCTGATCGGCGCCGGGCTCGGCGGCCTGCTCTACCATTTCCTGATGCGCAGCCATCAGGTGGCGGTGGCTCCAACCCAGCCGTAAGGCGTCCCTATTATCCCTGAACACGATACCCCCGGGCCACTTGGCCCGGGGGTATCGTGATGGTCGACACCTCTCGCGCTGCAATCTTCATCGCAGGCGGATTCGCCCTGGCTATCTTATGCTGCAGAGAACAAGACAACTCTTCAGCACAGGGAGCGCTTCAGGATGGACGGCGAACTGGAAATCAAGAGCATCGACTCGACGCTCCATAACGCGGACCTGGCCCCGATACCGCACAGCAAGCGCTCCTGGGGGTGGTTCGAGATCTTCAACGTGTGGTCCAACGACATCCAGAGCCTGTTCGGCTATACCCTGGCGGCCTCGCTGTTCCTGACCTATGGCCTGAACGGCTGGGCGGTGATGGCGGCCATCATCCTGGCCGGCGTCATCGTGATGGTGCTGGTCAACTTGACCGGCAAGCCCAGCGTCAAATATGGGGTTCCCTTCCCGGTGATGATCCGCGCCAGCATGGGGGTGCGCGGCGCCAACCTGCCGGCCATGCTGCGCGCGATCATCGGTATCTTCTGGTACGGGGTGCAGACCTATTTCGCCTCCACCGCGGTCGCACTATTGATCACGGCCTTCGTCGGCGCCGGCGACGGCAGCACGTTCCTGGGGCTGTCGGGCGTGGCCTGGGTGTCCTTCGTGATCGTATGGGTGTTCCAGATCGCGATCTTCTGGCAAGGCATCGACCGCATCAAACACTTTCTCAACTGGGCCGGCCCCTTGGTCTACCTGGTGATGGTGGCCTTGATGATCGTCGTCTGGATCCAGGCCGGCAGCGAGCTGATTCCCGCCATCGACACTATCTTCAGCGGTGGCGGCGAACGTTCCGGCAGCGCCATCGCCGCCTTCCTGGCCATCGTCGGCACCATGGTCGCCTACTTCGCCGCGGTGGTGATCAACTTCGGCGATTTCTCGCGCTTCGTGCGCAGCGAGCGCGAGATGAAGCTCGGCAACCTGCTTGGCCTGCCGCTCAACGTGGCCTTCTTCTCGTTCATCGCCCTGATCATCACCGCCGGCACCCTGGTGCTGTTCGGCGATGCCCTGACCAATCCGGCGGATATCGTCGAGCGCGTCGATTCGCTGCCGTTGACCATCGTCGCGGCGCTAACCTTCTTCGCCGCCACCGTGGGCATCAATCTGGTCGCCAACTTCATCCCGCCGGCCTACGACCTGGCCAACCTGTTTCCCAGCAAGATCAGCTTCAAGATGGGGGGACTGATCACGGCGATCATTGCCTTCTTCATCGGCGCGCTGTGGGTCTCGGTGATCAGCCAGATCGGCGTGCCCGGCTTCGTCAATGCCCTGGGGGCCATCATCGCGCCCTTCTACGGCATCATCGTGGTCGACTATTATCTGGTGAGGCAGCAGCGCCTGGATATCCAACAGATGTTTTCCTCGGCCCCCGACAGTGCCTACTACTACGTCAAGGGCTGGAACAGCAAGGCCCTGCTGGCCTTCGGGGTGGCCGCGCTGTTCTCGATCTCCTCGGTGTGGGTCCCGGCACTGGCGGCACTGACCGGCTATGCCTGGCTGATCGGCGCCGGGCTCGGCGGCCTGTTCTACTACTTCCTGATGCGCAACCATAAGGTCATGATTGCCCCGACCCAGCCGTAGCGTGCCCCCGGCCTTTGCCTCTCAAAACAACGCCCCGAGCCGATCGGCTCGGGGCGTTGTCCGTGCAGTTCGCTTGTCAGGCGGAAAAGATGCGGTGCAGATCGGGAACCTCGTCGACTTCCTCGACGATCGACAGCGACGCCTCGATGGTCTTGAGATGGCGGCCCATGAAGGCCTTGGCACGCTCGCCGTTGCCCTCCTCGAGGAAACGGATCAGCTCGTCATGGTCATGCGACTCGCAGCCCAGATGGCCGGTGTTGCCATAGACGGCCAGGATCAGCGACGAGCGCGAGCACAGCCGAGCGACGAACTCGGCCAGGGTGGCGTTGCCGGAGAGCTTGGCCAGGCGCTCGTGAAAGGCCGCCGACAGCTTGATCGCCGTGCTCTGCTCGCCGGCACGCAGGGCCTGGCGCTCGCGGGTCGCCATGTCGCGAAGTTCATGCACGTCGGTGGCGGTGATATTGCGCGCCGCCGCTTCCATCAGGCCGCACTCGACCATCTGGCGCGCGTCGAAGACGTCCTTGGCCTCGTCGGCGGTGGGGCGGGTCACGCTGGCACCGCGTCGCGGCGTCAGCGTGACCATCTGCTCCAGGGCCAGACGCTGCAGAATCTTGCGGATTCCGGTACGGCTGACGCCGAATACCTCGGACAGGGCGTCCTCGCGCAGACGTGCTCCCGGCTTCAGGCGATGCTCGATGATGGCATCGCTGATCGAGCGGTAGATGGCGTCATGACGTTCGGCACCGTCACCGTCCTTGCCCCGGCGCTTGGTCGCTGCCTGGTTAACAGGGACCGCCTTGTCATCGGACAATTGCTGGCGCTGACTCATGGCCGCACTCCTCGCTTCAGGTTCCGTTCGTCCAGATCATCATTGTATACGCTTTACCCGGACGACGACGACTGCCACGCCGGCCGTTCACTCCTCCCAAGCGGCGATGGTATCCCGCTCTTTCTGCGTCATATTGGTCATGTTGCCCAACGGCATGTAGCCGCTGGTGACGACCTGCTTGGTTTTCTGGCTCTGGCGCAGCAGCTGATCCGGGGTGTCATACACCACGCCGGCAGGGGGGGAAGAAAAGCCCGGCTGGGTCGGTTGCTGTGAATGGCATGCCACACAACGCTCGGTGACGATGGCATGCACCTCGTCCAGCGTTGGCCCTTCGGCGGCGGCCACGGCATCGGAAGCCGCCGGGCCGGAAGGCGCCGCCAGCCACACGCTGACCAGAACCAATGCCACTCCCGCAGCGGGGTAAGCCGGCTGGATCTTGCCGCTGTGCATCACGACGAAGAACTGACGGATCAAGGCACCGGCGAAGATGAACAGCGACATGATGACCCACGACAGTTCATGGCTGTACATGAACGAGTAGTGATTGCTCAGCATCAGCAACACCACCGGCAGGGTGAAGTAGGTGTTGTGCACGGAGCGCTGCTTGCCGCGCTTGCCATCCAACGGGTTGGGCGCCTCACCGGCTTCCATCGCCTTGACCATGCGACGCTGGCCGGGAATGATCCAGAAGAACACATTGGCCGACATCGCGGTGGCCATCACCGCACCGGTCAGCAGGAAGGCGGCGCGCCCCGCGAAGATCTGCGTGCTCAGGTAGGCGACGGCCACCATCAGCACCGCCACGGCCAGGCTCAGGATGCCGTCACGTTCCATGTTGGGGCTGATGCGCTTGCACATCTCGTTATAGACGACCCAGCCCAACAGCAGGAACACCAGCGCCGTGACGTTGGCTTGCCACCCCGTCATGCTGGCGGCCCATTCCCAGTTGCTGTTGGGGTCGACCAGATAGAAACCGGGATTGGTCATGTACAGCAGGACGAACAGGGCGAACCCCGACAGCCAGGTGGTATAGGACTTCCAGAACGACCAGTGCAGATCGCTGGGCAGTGTTTCCGGACTGGTGGCATATTTCTGGTTGTGGTAGAAGCCGCCGCCATGTACGGCCCACATTTCCCCGAACACCCCCTTCTTGCGGGTACTTTCGTCCCGGGGGGGGGTCAGGCTGTTATCCAGCATCACGAAGTAGATCGATTCACCGATCCAGGCGATCGCCGCGATGACGTGCAGCCATCGCAGCAACATGTTGGTGAAATCGAGGAGGTAGGCTTCCATAACTTGGCTCTCGTCTTATGCGGTTATTGTTCACTCAGGGAAGGGCAAGCCGGGACCTGGTGGAAAGTCGGCGAACGAAGGCCTGACGCTTCCCTAGCTGCCACGGTAGGTGGAGTAACTGTACGGAGAGAGCAACAGCGGCACATGGTAATGCTCATCGGCATCGGCCACGCCGAAACGCAGCGGGATGCGATCCAGGAAGCGTGGGTCACGCCCCGGGACGCCTTGGCGCTGCAGGTACTCGCCGGCGTGGAACAGCAGTTCATATTCGCCCACCGTGAAGTCGTCGCCTTCGAGGATCGGCGCATCGCAACGGCCGTCGTCGTTGGTCATCACCTCGGCCAGGCGGGTACGGCGCTCGCCTTCCAGGCGAAAGACTTCGACCCGGATGCCATGGCCGGGACGGCCCAGTGCGGTATCCAGTATGTGTGTCGTCAAGCGTCCCATAGGGCTCTCCCGTTATTATGGTGTAGGCTGTATCCCATCCTCATGAAGACAGTTTTAGCTCTAAAAAGAGTACATTTCAAAGTTTTTTTGTATACAGTTAGTGTATCGCATCACCGATAACCGCCCCTAACGCCCGCCAAGGAGACACCCGCGATGAGCGACAAGACCCTGACCCCTCGCCCCAGCACCCTCGACCGCGCCGACTTCGTCGGCCGCTTCGGTGACATCTACGAGCACTCGCCGTGGGTCGCCGAGGAGACTTGGGACAATGGCCTGACGCACGACCAGGACACCCCTTCCGGCCTGGCTTCGGCCATGGGAGCCGTGCTCGCCGCTGCCAGCGCCGAACGCCAGCTCGAGGTGATTCGCGCCCACCCGGACCTGGCCGGCAAGGCCGCCCTGGCTGGCGACCTGACCGACGACTCGACTCGCGAGCAGGCCGGCGCCGGTCTCGACCAGTGCACCCCGGAAGAGCTGGCGCGCTTCGAGCGATTGAATGACGCCTATAAGGCCCGTTTCGGCTTTCCCTTCGTGATGGCGGTCAGGGGCAACGATCGCCATGCCATCCTGGCGGCCTTCGAAACACGGCTGCACAACAGCCCCGACGAGGAGCGGCGCACCGCCATCGAACAGATCAACCGCATCGCCCGCCTGCGACTCGAGGACCGTGTTGCATAAACGGAATGGAACGAATTTCCGTCCCCACGACAGGCAGCCGACGAGCGTGTATGCTAGGGCGCAGAGACGAACGCATGTTGGCGATAGCGTGGGAGACGAAGGCGTGACGACGGAGACCAAACGCAAACCAGTGGGCCGCCCCGCAGGGTCGGGCAAGAGCAGCGGTGGCCACAGCCAGTCGCTGGTTCGTGGGCTCAACATCCTCGAGGGGCTAGCGGCGGCGCCGGGCGGCCTGGGCTTGTCGGATATCGCACAGATCGTCGGCCTGGCGCCTTCCACCACCCATCGCCTGCTTCAGGCCCTGCACAAGCAGGGATTCATTTCCCAGGATGCCGAACTCGGCCTGTGGAAGATCGGCGTCAAGACCTTCCAGATCGGCAACACCTTCCTGGAAGCGCGCGACTTCGTGGCCACCGCCCGGCCCTTCCTGCGCCGCCTGACCGAGGAAACCGGCGAATCGGCCAACCTCGGCATTCGCGACGACGGCATGGCAGTGTTCCTGGCCCAGAGCGAATCGCCGCAGATGATGCGCATGATCACCCGGCTCGGCTCGCGCGCCCCGATGCATGCCTCCGGGGTCGGCAAGGCGCTGCTCGCCTGGCTGCCGGACAAGGAGATCGAGCGCATCCTGCAGGCGCGAGGCCTGCCGCGGGTCACCGACAATACCATCGATACCCCGGCTCGCCTGCGCGAGGGCTTGGCCGAGATTCGCCGTCAAGGCTACGCCTGCGACCGCGAGGAGCACGCCGTGGGCCTGCACTGCGTGGCGGCCTCGATCCACGACGAACAGGGATTCCCGCTGGCGGCGATCTCGGTCTCCGGGCCGGTGGCACGCATTCCCGAATCGCGCCTGGCCGAACTCGGCGGCCTGGTCGGCCGCGCCGCGCGCGAGATCACCACCCAGCTCGGTGGCCGGTTGCCATCTGCGAGCGACTACTGAGTCCATAAAGAGCCGTGGGCCCGTGATGCGCAGGGTGTTGGCGGTTACACTAACGCCAATTCCATTGCCGCACTACGAGGCCCTCGATGAGTCCCCATCTGCTGTCCGTCGATTCGCTATCCCGTGACCAGGTCGATCACCTGCTGCGCGTCGCTTCGCGCATGGAACCGATTGCCCAGCGCCGCAAGATCACTCGGGTGCTGGAAGGCGCGGTGCTCGGCAACCTGTTCTTTGAGGCCAGCACGCGCACGCGGGTGAGCTTCCATGCCGCCTTCTGCCGGCTGGGTGGCAGTGTCTGCGACACCACCGGCTTCACCTTCTCGTCAATGGCCAAGGGCGAGTCGCTCTACGACACCAGCCGGGTGATGAGCGGCTACTGCGATGCCATCGTCATGCGTCATCCCGAGCAGGGCTCGGTGGCGGAATTCGCCGCGGCGACCCACGTGCCGGTGATCAACGGCGGCGACGGCCCCGGCGAGCACCCCAGTCAGGCGCTACTAGACCTCTACACCATCGACAAGGAGTTCACCCGGCTCGGCAAATCGCTCGCCGGCGCCCATATCCTGCTCACCGGCGACCTCAAGTACGGCCGCACCGTGCACTCGTTGATCAAGCTGCTGTCGCTGTACGCTCCCATGCGTATCACCCTGGTCGCACCACCGGGACTGGAAATGCCCTCCACGCTGGTCGATCTGGTGGTTTCCCGCGGCCACCGGGTCGAGCAGCGCGACAGCCTGGCCAGCGACTTCTCGGACCTCGATGTGGTCTACACCACGCGCATCCAGAAGGAGCGCTTCACCGAAGAGATGAACGAGAGCTTCGGCGTGCTGTCGCGGGGCTTCACCGTCGATCGCGTCTTCATGGACCAGCGCTGCGGACGCGACACCATCGTCATGCATCCGCTGCCGCGCGACAGCCGCCCCGATGCCAACGATCTCGATGTGGACCTGAACGGTGACCCGCGTCTGGCGATCTTCCGCCAGACCGACAACGGTATCCCCGTGCGCATGGCGATTTTCGCCACCCTGCTGAAGGTGGAGGAACTGATCGAAAAAGACTTGCGCGAGGTGCGCTGGTTCGTGCCGAAGAAGATCGGCGTCGACGATACTCAACCCATCTGACGGCCGCTTGGTAGACTTTTGGATGGCTGCGCGGCACGGCGGCATATGCCAGACTGCCGCGAGCGGGGAGGGCTGCTTGCCTTTGGCCCACGTTGGGACAACCCGTATCGATTCCGAGTCGACGATCCGACCGACTGCCAGTCGCGAAGGGGAGGAGTTGCGCCAATGAACCTGAACCGGGCCTATATCCTGCTGGGTATCTTCTACAGTCTGCTTGTCCTGCTGGGCGCCGCCGCCTTGCTGATCGGGGCCGGCTCCCCCATGTCGCTGGTACAGGTGGCGGTTGGTGCCCTGACGGTGATCGGGCTATGGGGCTATATCCTCGACAAGGGCTTTCTCAATCCGCGCTTATGGCGGCCGTTCGCCTACCTGGTGGGCACTGGCGTCGTAGTGCAACTCGTGGCGACGTTCACGGCCTCGCTGTCCACCGTCGACATCACCTGGCTGCTGGCCAGCGCTGTGTTTTCCGCACTGCTGATCTTCATCCTGCACCGGTACGGTGATCGCGACCAGGACCTCTGGGCCACACCCGAGGAGATCGAAGGCGGCCGAGTACTGGGCGAGCTGCTGTCCCGGCAGCCGGAACTGATCTTGGAGAAACAAGAACAGGACAGGCAGGCCATCGTCAATGTGTCAATGGTCGGGGAGCGCTATCGCGCCGGCGTGGTCAGGGCGCGGGGAGAAGCGGAAGAACGCTTCGAAGCGCACTTCTCGAGCCTCTCGACATTGGCCTTCTTCATCGAGAAGTACACCTGCATCACGGTAGGGGACTTCGGTCGCAAGTATGCTAGCGGCTCCGCGAGCGCTGCGTAACCACACAGCGGCCCGCTCTGCCGCCTTGCGCCGTTCATGGGCGGGGCGACAGCCCTTCGCGGAGCGCGAAGAAGCTCTCCAGAATCAACTGGGCGGCCAGCCCGTCGACGCCCTCCTCGCGGTAGTTGCCGCGGTGACCGGCTTCGCGGGCGATGGCCTTGGCCTCACGGGTCGAGCCGCGCTCGTCGATCATCTCGCAGGGCTTGCCGTAACGGCCATACAGGCGCTTGCCGAACTTGCGCGCCCGGGTACTCATCTCGGACTCGCTGCCGTCCATGTTCAGCGGCAGGCCAACCACGAACAGGTCCGGCCGCCATTCGTCCACCAGCCGGGTGACAAGGCTCCAGTCGGGAATGCCGTCGCGTGCCGGCAACGGCTCCAGCGCCGTGGCACGGCCGACCATTTCGTTACCCACCGCCACGCCGATACGCCGCACACCGAAATCGAAGGCCAGCACCAGCCGTTGTCCTGCTTCGGCCATCAACGCTGCCCTGCCATGGTCATGAGTGCCCCGCATCGCGGCTCATCAGGTTCAGATCGATCCCCAGGATGCCGGCGGCGGCATGCAGCCGCTGCTCCGGCGGCACGTCGAAGAGGATATCGGCACGCCCCTCCACCGTCAGCCAGGCGTTCTCCTTGAGCTCGTACTCGAGCTGCCCGGCTTCCCAGCCGGAGCACCCCAGACACACCAGGAAGTCCTTCGGTCCCTGCCCGGCGGCGAGCGCCTGCAGCATGTCCATGGAGGTGGTCAGGGCGATATCCTCGGCCACCTGGATGCTCGAATCCCAGGGCTGGCTGCTGCCACGATGCAGGATGAAACCGCGGTCCTTGTGCACCGGACCGCCATAGTACACCGGCGCATCGCGATGCGGGCTGTCGTCCCCTCCGAGGTCGAGCTGTTCGAACAGCGCGTCCAGGCTCAGGTCGAGGGGGCGGTTGACGATCACGCCCATGGTGCCGTTATCGTCATGATCGCACAGGTAGCTGAGGCTACCGGCGAAATTGGGGTCCTCGAGATGAGGCATCGCCAGCAGGAAATGATGTTGCAAGCTTTGCATGGGCCTCCCAGGCGGCAGGGGCGAAGCCATGCCCCTATTGCACGCCGAAATTGTTGCCGTTTCCGAAGCGCCAGACGCGGGAGATGGACAGGCTGTCGAGACCGGCCATGCCGCGATCGAAGGGCCGATAAGGCGCCGCACCGTGCACGGTATCCAGCGCCGCCTGATCGAGTTCGGAATGTCCTGACGATTGTACCACCTCTGCTTGCAGGAGCTGACCCTCCCGACCGATCACCACGCGAATACGCAACTGCCCACTGAGGTGGGCCGGTGCCGGGTAGACACGGTTGCCATAATCCTCGACGCGACGCGTCCACTGGTCGATATAACGCGCCTCGGCGGCTTGCCGGGCAGCCCGCCGACTGGGGTCCTCGTCCAGCGGACCCGCGTGACGCGTCTCGAAGCCCTGTCCGCGAATGCTCGAGGTGGCCTGGGCCAGCAAATCACGCCCACGCGCGCGGGGAACGGAAGCCGCCGGCGCCCCGTTGGCCTGGGACGCTGGCGGCGATGGCAACGCCCCATCCGGCTCCGGCACGCTTGGCGCTTCGTCGGCTGCCGGTTCCTGTGGCTCGGTCACCACCGGCTCGGCCTCGGCCACCCGCCCGATGACATCATCGGGCACCGCTACAGCCGGCGTCTCGTGGCTGGCTGCCGCCCGTTCAGCGGGCGGCACATCGGCCTCATCGCCACTGGCCTGCTGATTAAGCGCGGCGATGGCCGCGGCCGCCTCCGGCGCCACCGCAGGGCGGGTCACCAGCTCCACATCCAGGCTGGTGCGCTCCACCGGCGGCGCGGGCGCGAATCGCCAGTGCGCCACCCCCCCGATCAATAACACGTGCAGCAACACCGACAGCGCCCAGGCCAACCAGCGACGGTGCGGCCGGGTCACCGGCGAATAGTGGATCGGGTCGGTGATCGATAGCGCCATGGCGATTCCCCGACCGCGCCTACATCGATGCCCGATGCTGCGCGATGGCCTCCATCAGCATGCCACCGATATCGGTGCCGCGCTGATCGTCGATCTCGCGCACGCAGGTCGGGCTGGTGACATTGATCTCGGTGATGTAATCGCCGATCACGTCGAGGCCGACGAATACCAATCCCTTCTCGCGGATCATCGGCCTGACCTGTTCGACCAGCCAGTGATCGCGTTCGGTCAACTCGCGACTGACGCCACGTCCTCCGGCAGCCAGGTTGCCACGCGTTTCGCCGGCCATCGGCACACGTGCCAGGCCGTAGGGCACCGGCTCGCCGTCGATCAACAGGATCCGGGTGTCGCCGTCGGTGATCTCGGGGATATAGCGCTGGGCCATGATCTGGCGCTTGCCGCGCTCGGTGAGCGTCTCGATGATCGCGCCCAGGTTGCGGCCTTCGGGGCGCACATGAAAGATACCGCTGCCGCCCATGCCATCCAGCGGCTTGAAGATCACGTCGCCATGTTCGGCGTGGAAGGCCCGCAATACCGGCTCGCTGCAGGACACCAGGGTCGGCGTGCAGCACTGCGGAAACTGCTGGGCGAACAGCTTCTCGTTGCACTCCAGCAGCGCCCGGGTGGGATTGACCACCAGCACGCCGTCACGCTCGGCGAAGCCCAGCAGGTGCACGGCATTGAGGAAGTGGCTATCGACCGGGGGATCCTTGCGCATCAGGATCACATCGAGTTCGGTCAGCGGCGCGACTCGCGGCTCCCCCAGGCGATACCAGCGTTCGGGGTCGCGGAATGCCTCGAGATCGCGTAGCCGCCCCCAGGCATGGCCATCCTGCAGGAACAGGTCCTCCTGCTCCATGTAGTGCAGCGACCAGCCACGCGCCTGGGCGGCCCACAGCATGGCCAGAGTGGTGTCCTTCTTGTAGGCGATATCGGCGATGGTATCCATGACCACGCCGACCTTGAGAGGGCGTTGACGCATTTCAGGCGGCCTTCCACGAAAGGGGAATAATGAGCGCAGTATGCCGCAGGGCGAAGAAGAAGACCAAGGTAGGCGCTCAGTCCTCTTGCTCCGCCAGCAACCGGATACCCTCGGTCTCGATGACGATCAGGCGCTTCTTGTAGAGCCGGCCGATGGCCTGCTTGAAGGCGCTCTTGCTCACGCCCAGGCGCGCCTTGACCTCGGCGGCCGGGCTCTTGTCGGAGAGCGCCAGATAGCCGTGGTTGCAGCGCAGGAGTTCGAGCACCTTGTCGCCCACCATATCCAGTCTGGCCGCGCCGGGCGGCAGCAGCGACAGGTCCAACCGGCCGTCGTCACGCACGCGCTTCACATAGGCGGTCAACCGCTGGCCACGACGCGGCGCCTGGGGCAGGTCGTCGTGATAGAGCAGCCCCCAGAAGCGGTGGTCGACCACCGCCTTGACGCCCAGCTCGGTGCGCTCGGCGATCATCAGTTCGACCTTGTCTCCCGTCGCCAGTCCCGATGCCGCGTCCTGGATGAAACGGTCGAGCCGCTGAGAGGCCACCGGGCGGCCACGATCGTCCTCATAGACCATGACCAGCACCCGCTTGCCGGGCTCGGGCCGGAAGCGCTGCTCGCCATAGGGCAGCAGCAGATCCTTGGGCTGCCCCCAGTCGAGGAAGGCGCCGGTATCGTTGACCGTCACCACCTGGAGATAAGCCACCTGGCCGGGATGCGCCAGGGGTGAGCGATCGGCACCGTCTCGACCGCCAGCAGAAAACGGGGCGCGCGGACCTGAAGCAGTGGGGTGATCCTTGAATGACCGGGACATGGTGGTTTCCTGCGAGGATGTCGGCCCATTATGCGACCGTGAAGCCGTCACGGGCAAAGCCTCGAGTCAGGCCCCGGATAGTCGTCCTGCGACCCGATAGGCTCATAGCCCATCTCACCGCTAGACGTTGCGCTCAGGAGGATGGTGCTGATCGACGCCTCGCCGCCTGCAGGGTGTTGTGCATCAGCATGGCGATGGTCATCGGCCCGACCCCACCCGGTACCGGGGTGATGGCCGAAGCCAGCGGCGCGACCGCGTCGAAATCGACATCCCCGACCAGTTTCCCCTTGCCGTCTTCGCCCTCGACACGGTTGATGCCGACGTCGATCACCACCGCGCCGGGCTTGATCCAGTCGCCGGTGACCAATCCGGGCACGCCCACCGCCGCGACCACGATGTCCGCCTGACGACAGATCTCCGCCGGTGACGGCGTGCGGCTGTGTATCACGGTCACGGTGGCGTTGCGTGCCAGCAGCAGACTGGCCATCGGTTTGCCAACGATATTGGAGCGGCCGATGACCACCGCCCGCTTGCCGCTAAGATCGGCCCCCAACACCTGTTCGATCAGATGCAGGGCGCCCTTGGGCGTGCAGGGCAGTAGCGCGGCATCGATGGTGCCGGTCGCCAGGCGGCCCACGTTGAGGTAGTGGAAGCCGTCGACGTCCTTGTCGGGCGCAATCGCCTGGATCACGCGGTCGGCATCGATCTGTGCCGGCAGCGGCAACTGCACGAGAATGCCGTGGATATCAGGATCGCTATTGAGCGACTCGATCAACGCCAGGAGATCGGCTTGGGTGGTTGTGGCCGGCAGGTCGTACTGGCGCGAGAGGAAGCCGCACGCCTCGGCGCGCCGCCCCTTGTTGCGCACATAGACCTGACTGGCCGGATCGTCACCGACCAGCACTACCGCCAGCCCCGGAGTGAGCCCTTCGCGTTCGACGGTCTCGCGCACCTCATCGACGAGAGCGCTCGCCGTCCGCTTGCCATCGAGAATGCGTGGCTTGTCAGAAGATGATGGTGCGATCGTCATTGAGCAGAATCCGGTGTTCGAGGAGGGGTTTAATGGCCATGGCCGCATGGTCGACGCGCTGCACATCCTGCTCGATGATCGGTCCTTCGTCCAGATCGGCGGTTACCACCCTAGGGTATCGCACGAAACCTTGGAGGGCTCAAGCCCACTGCCCGATGGAGCATCTATGCTTGTGTCATGGACAAGCATCGATACAGGGCACGGAGGCCGATTCATCCTGATCCGACAAGGTTAATACCCTCAAACGCATGAGTCGCGGAGATGGGAGGTACCCGACATGGCCACGTATCTGATTCTTACCCGCCTGGAACCGACGGCGGTGTCGGACCCCGCCGAATTGAAGACGATCGCGAAGACCGTGAAGGAAAAGATCAAGGAACGCTGCCCAGGGGTCGATTGGAAGGACAGCTACGCCACACTGGGACAATTCGACGTCATCGATGTGGTGGAGAGCAATGACCCCAAGGAGGTGGAGCGGGCGGCCATGATCATTCGCTCGTATGGCCACGGCAGCACGGAAACGCTGCTTGCGACACCGTGGAAGGAGTTCCTTGAGGCAATGTGAAGGTCGTGAAGTTGCGCAGGGCCGGGGCGGGAACGTCCCTGTCTCGGTCCGAGCGGGAATCAGGAACGGCACACCATGTCCGGGTCGCCGTAACGGCAGGGACCACTCAAGGTTGCCCCAGATCGCCGAAATGATACTGCAGCAGCGTCAAAGCCACCACGGGAGCGGTTTCGGTGCGCAGGATGCGCGGGCCGAGGGTGAGGGGAGCAAAGCTTGATGCCAGCGCGGCAGCGACTTCCCGGGAGGAAAGCCCCCCTTCGGGGCCGATCAGCAGGGCAGCCGAAGAGGGCGAAGCGTGCCGCTCGAGGCCGCCTTCGGTAGTGGGGTGCAGCACCAGGCGCAACGGCTCATCACGACCGGCGAGCCATTCGCTGAGCATCACGGGGGGATGTATGGACGGGACGACAGCGCGACCGCACTGCTCGCAGGCGCTGGCCGCGACCGCCTGCCAGTGAGCGAGCTTTTTCGCCTGACGCTCGCCCTTGAGGCGCACGTCGCCGTGTTCGGTATACAGCGGCGTGATAGCGGTGACACCCAGCTCCACGGCCTTCTGGATGGCATAGTCCATGCGCTCGCCCTTGGAAACCGCCTGGCCGAGGTGCACCGCCAGCGGCGACTCGGCCATCCCGGGCCCGGTGGCGTCAATGCGCACCGCGACACGCTTGCGGCCGGCCTCGACCAGCACGGCTCGGGCTTCCTGGCCGCGACCGTCGAACAGGGTCAGTTCGGCGCCCTCGCGCAGGCGCAGCACCAGGGCAATGTGGCGTGCCGCGCCTTCGGGCAGAACAAGGTCGCCGCCGACGGCAAAGTCGGCGGCGACATGGATGCGCGGTGCA